>JADLDF010000434.1 GCA_020846815.1 Gammaproteobacteria bacterium
CCCGTCACGGGGCCGCGGCGAAACGGCGCGGAAAACTCGCCCGCCGGTTCCAGCGGCTTCCCGGGATGTTGCGCGCCCGCATCGCCAGCGGAGCGCTCCGCCCGCGTATCAGGCCCTCGAGGATGCCTGGTGTGCGAGCGGAGGCACCCAGCACGTCGCCTGTCGGCATTCGACGGCCCCTGTCGGCGCTGCCCTGCCATGGATCCGTGGCATCTTATGTCGCAGGGGCAAGATCGATGCGGAGACAGGCATCGTCGATGACCACCGGAAAGGTCGAAGCCGAACAGATCCGTCTCGAGGCCAGGGATGCGCAGATGCGCGCGAGCGAGGCACGCTACCGCACGCTGTTCGAGGCCATGGGGTCGGGGTTCTGCATCGTCGAGGTCGATCTCGGCGCGCCCGGCAGGCCCATCGACTACCGCGTCATCGAGGCGAATCCGTCTTTCTATGAGCAGACGGGCTTTCCCGGGGCCATCCTCGGCCGCTGGCTGCGTGCCGCGGCGCCTGCGCTCGAGGAGCACTGGTACGAGATCTACGGCGGCGTCGCACGGACCGGCGAGCCCGCGCGGTTCGAGGCGGGCTCCGAGGCACTCGGCCGGTGGTTCGAGGTCTATGCGTTCCGCACGGGACTGCCCGAGCAACACCAGGTCGCGATCCTCTTCCAGGACATCTCGGTGCGGCGCAGGGCCGACGCGGTGCTGCGCCGGAGCGAGGAGCGACAGGCATTCCTGGTGCGCCTCAACGACACGCTGCGCCCCTTGAGCGATCCCGAGGAGATCCGCCTGGCAGCGGCGCGCGTGATCGGCGAGCACCTGAACGCGAGCCGCGTGGCGTATGCAGAGGACCGCGCCGACGGCACGTACGCCATCTGGCCCAACTACGTGACCGGTGCTGCGGACGTCCAGGGCGTTCACCGCTACGACGATTACGGCCCGAACATCCGCGCCGAGCTGCAGGCCGGCCGCACGCGCGTCCAGGGAGACATCGCCAACGACCCGGATCTCACGGAAGCCCAGAAGCGAGCGCTGGCCGCCTTCGGCGTCGCCGCCTCGCTCAACGTGCCGCTCGTCAAGCATGGACGGCTGGTCGCGTTCCTGGGGGTCAATTTTCCGACTGCCCACGAATTCACCGCCGATGAGATCGAGCTCGTCCAGGCCGTCGTCGAGCGCACCTGGGAGGCCGTGGAGCGTGCCCAGGTATCCGCGGCACTGCGGGAAAGCGAGGCGCGCTTTCGCAACATGGCGGATCACTCGCCGGTCATGATGTGGGTCACCGACGAGCATGGCCAGTGCACGTATCTGAACCCGCTGTGGTACCAGTTCACGGGACAGTCCACTGCCGAGGCGCTCGGACTCGGCTGGCTCGACGCCATCCACGCCGAAGACCACGACAGGACCGAGCACGAGTTTCTCGACGCCCTGAAGCGGGAAGCGTCCTTTCGCATGGAGTATCGCCTGCGACGCTTCGATGGGGCGCTTCGCTGGGTCATCGATGCGGCCTCGCCGCGCTT
The DNA here is from genome assembly GCA_020846815.1 of Gammaproteobacteria bacterium. The sequence goes on from JADLDF010000434.1 coordinate 1,511, forward strand.
CGATCCCTCGGGGCGATTCGTCGGCTACATCGGCTCCGTCGTGGACGTGACCGATCGATGGGAGGCCGAGGAGGCCCTGCGTCAGGCCTCGCGCCAGAAGGACGAATTCCTGGCGATGCTCGCCCACGAGCTGCGCAATCCCATGGCGCCGATCCGCAACGCCGCCGAGCTGCTCAGCCGCACGCTGCCGGCGGATTCGCCGCTCGCTCCGGTATCCGGAATGCTGCGCCGCCAGGCCCAGCAGCTCGCGCGCCTCGTCGACGACCTGCTGGACGTTTCACGCATCACGCAGGGCAGGATCGAGCTCAGGCTGGAGCGCCTCGATCTCAATTCGGCCATCGGCCAGGCTCTCGAGACCGTCGAGCCTCTGCTGCAGGAACGCCGGCATACGCTGCGCATACAGACCAGCGCCCTGCGGCTCTGGGTCGACGCGGACCCGGAGCGCATGGTCCAGGTCCTTTCCAACATCCTGACGAACGCCGTGAAATACACCGAGCCGGGCGGGCAGATCCACGTGCTCTCGCACGCCAGCGCAGATCGCGCGGTCGTCGCGATCGCCGACAGCGGCATCGGCATCTCCGAGGAGATGCTGCCGCGCGTCTTCGACCTGTTCGTGCAGAGCGATCGCGCCCTCGACCGCTCCCAGGGCGGGCTCGGCATCGGCCTGTCCGTCGTCAAGCGGCTGGTCGAGATGCACCATGGCACGGTCACGGCGACCAGCGGCGGGCCGGGCACGGGCAGCACCTTCGAGATCCGGCTGCCGCTGCAGGCGAGCCCGGCGCAGGACGCCGCCTCCGCCGCTGCGCCCCGCGCTCCGTCCCGCCGCGTGCTGATCGTCGACGACAACGCGGACGCGGCGCAGTCACTCGCGATGGTGCTGAGCGTCGAAGGTCACACCGCCGATTTCGTGACCCAGCCGCGGCTCGCGTTCGAGCGGGCGATGCAGATGCGTCCCGAGCTCGTCCTGCTCGACATCGGCATGCCCGACATGGATGGCTTCGAGGTCGTGCACCGGCTGCGCGCCATGCCCGAGCTCGCGCACACGACCATCGTCGCCGTCACGGGGTACGGGCGCTACGAAGACCGGCAGATGAGCGCGGCCGCCGGCTTCGACGCGCACCTCGTCAAGCCCGTGGAGTTCGATGCGCTCGCGCGCGTGCTGGCCTCCTGCCGGGCCCCCTCCTAAGGAGCGGCCAGGACGCCCTCGCCCTTCAGCGCCTCGAGCCCCGCGAGGTCGATCGAGCCGAGTGCCTGGCGGAGCTGGCCGATGTCGCTCGCGTCGCCGTGCACCTTGGCCACGAAGCGCTCGCCCAGCACCAAGGAATACTCGCCGGACTTGCGCGCACCGTCCCATTCCTCGTGCACGATGCGGCCGCGCTCGCGCACGGTCTTCTCGTAGCCGGTCTCGGTCTGCTTCTCCGACTCGATCGCGGCCCAGCCGGCCAGCGCCATGACGCCCTGGGCGCTGCCGAGATCGGTGATCTCCAGCGTCAGGTCGCGGCCCTGGCCATCGCCATAGGTGGCCCGCCCCTCGCTGATCTGCATGCCCATGGCCGCATTGCGCTCCGCGGACAGCGTGCGGCGCGGCAGCCCGGCCAGGGTCTCGGGCAGGAAGGCCTTGAGCCGGTCCGGCGCCAGCGATTCGACCTTGGCGCCGCCGCCACCGAGCGCTGCGCCGAGCACCGCGCCGAGCGCCTCGGACTGCGCCTTGGAATCGCCGGACTTCTGCGCCTGCTCGAGCTGCCGGCCGGCCTCTTCCATCTGCTTGCCCATGGCCTCGAGCTTGCCGAGCGGGCTGTCGGGATCGACCTCGATGTCGTCCGAGACGCGACGGTCCGGCAGACCGGGCAGGCCGCCGCTCATGATGCCGCCGATGAGCAGGCGGCCGGCGAGCCCCCAGAAGATCGCACCGATGACCAGGGCCACGATCATCGCGACGGCCGTATAGCCTGCGGCCTTTTCCGGCGGACATTTCATGGTCGGCGGCAGGCCGAGGTAGAGCAGATAGATGCCGTAGATCGCCGCACCGAGCGCCAGCAGACCGCCGAGCCAGGGCACGATCGTGGCGACGCCGCCGATCACCAGGCTCGCCGTCGAGGAGTAGGCGACGACTTTCAGCGCCTGCACCGAATCCTTGCTGCCGCCGAAAGTCGGCGCGAGCGCGTTGACGATCAGCGAGAACACGAACACGCCGACCAGCGTCATGACGTAGGACAGGACGGCGCCCTGCAGCGCGGCGCCGATGCCGATGCGGAAGCTCCCCATGAACGGCACGCTGTAGCCGAACACGGTGGCGTCGATGAAGCCCAGCACCGCGGGGATCGCCGCGAGCCAGAGCAGGTAGTTCTTGTAGAGGCTGGCCGTGGTCGCGGGCTCGGCCGCGATCACGGGCCACTCGACCTTCGGCGTCAGCAGGATGTTCTTGGCCCGCTCGATGATCTTGTTGAAGTCCATGGCATCCCCCGGATCCGGCCGGATGACACGAGGCCCCGGCCTTGTTGTCGTTGAGTTCCAGCCGATTCTAGGGGCCGGGCCGCGACCGGACCAGCGGGCCGAGCCGGCAGGCAGACGCATGGTCACACGGGCGGAGCGGCGGCGGGCGGGCTGGGCACAGCAGCATCGCGTCCACCCGGGGCGTCCACGAGCGCGGGGTGCGAAAAGTCGCTCCACTGCGCTGACGCAAAGAACATCCTGGGTTCACAACACCTGTGAACATATCCAGTATGCAAGTAACCGGGGTAATTGGGCCCTGTGCGACTCGAACGCACGACCAATTCCTTAAAAGGGAACTGCTCTACCGACTGAGCTAAGGGCCCCCGGGCGGCGGATTCTACACAAATGTCCGCGCTTTCAAGACGGCGTGATGCCCCGCGCCGCATCGAGCTGCCGCCGCAGGATGCGCGCCCAGTCGCGCGCGGCGGTGCGCGCGGCGGCCACGTTGTCGACCGAGGTCGTGAGCTCGAACTGGCCGCGATCGCGGCCCTCGCGGCGGTCCAGCACGCGGGCCACGAGCTCGCCGCTCGGGGCGTCGCGCAGCTCCGCGACCAGGGTCATTTCGCCGACCGACAGCGTGTAGCGCTGGACGCGTGCCGCGGCCGGGACGTCGGGGGCGTTGATGTAGAGGTCCACGATCGAGACGTCGACCTCGAGCACGTCCTCGCCCGGGCCCTCGACGAGCGTATAGCCGCCGCGGCCGAGCTCGCGCGCGGTCTCCTCGCGCAGCACCTTCGCGAGGCCCGACTTGATCTCGGTGAGATCGGCCGCCGAGATGCGCGAGCCGGGCCGGGTCGCGCCCGGCCAGTCGCGCCGGAACGCGACTTCGACCGACTTCAGCCACACCTGCCGGTAACCGGCGAGGCTCGCACCCTCGCGCACGTAGACGAGGTCGAGGCCGCGCACGTCGGCGCGCCGCAGGCCGTCGTGGGACCACTCGGCCTCGGCGCGCTTCAGCCGCGCATCGCCCGGCGCGGCGAACGCCGCGGGCAGCGCCGCGAGCCACAGGCCGCAGAGCAGCGCAATGGCGCCGCCGCGGAGCGAGGACCGGGAGGACGGGAAGGCGGCTTCGGGAATCCTGTTCATGGCGAGCTCCGGTAGCGCGTCGGGTCCGCGACGTCCGCGGCCTCGAATCCGGCGCGCCGCAGGCGGCAGGAATCGCAGAGGCCGCAGGCCCGGCCGTCGGCGTCGGCCTGGTAGCAGGACACGGTCAGCGCGTAGTCGACGCCGAGCGCGAGCCCTTCGCGGATGATCCGTGACTTGGACCAGTGCAGCAGCGGTGCGTTCACGCGCAGCGCAGCGCCCTCGACGCCCGCGCGGGTCGCGACGCGTGCCAGGTGCTCGAAAGCGGCAATGAACTCCGGCCGGCAGTCCGGATAGCCCGAGTAGTCGACCGCATTGACGCCGATGAAGAGATCCCGGGCGCCGAGCACCTCGGCCCAGCCGAGCGCCAGCGACAGCATCAGGGTGTTGCGCGCCGGGACGTAGGTCGACGGTATGCCCTCGCCGGGGACTTCGGGCACCGGGATCGAGGGGTCGGTCAGCGCCGAGCCACCGATGCCCGCGAGGTCGATGCCGAAGACGCGGTGCTCGACCGCGCCGAGGGCAGCGGCCACGCGCGCCGCGGCGGCGAGCTCGGAGGAATGGCGCTGCCCGTAGTGCACCGACAGCGCGTGGCATTCGAAGCCGTCGCGGCGCGCCAGCGCCAGCACGGTCGCGGAATCGAGGCCACCGGAGAGCAGCACGACGGCGCGGCGCGACACGGCCGACGCACGCGTGCCGACGACCTCCGGGTCGGCGGCAGGCGGCGGCGCGTCGCTGCCACAGCGCGGCGCGCTCATCGGCCCGGCACGTCGCCCCACAGAATCTTGTGGAGCTGGAGCTGGAAGCGCACCGGCAGGTTGTCCTCGAGGATCCAGTCGGCGAGCTCGCGCGGTGCGAGCTGGCCCGCGACGGGCGAGAACAGCACGGTGCAGCGTGCGGCCAGGTCGCGGGCGGCGACCTGCTCGCGACTCCACTCGTAGTCGGTGCGGCCGGCGATCACGAATTTCACCTGATCGGTCGCACGCAGTGTCGCGAGCTGGTCGTAGAGGTTGCGCGGCTCCTCGCCGGAACCGGGTGTCTTGACGTCGACGACGCGCACCACGCGCGGGTCGATATCGTGGTAGCCGAGAGCGCCGCTGGTCTCGAGCGAGACCTGCTTGCCGAGATCGCAGAGGGCGCGCAGCAGCGCACGGCTGCCCTTCTGCGCCAGCGGCTCGCCACCGGTGACACAGACGTGGCGCGTGGCGAGCGCCTCGACGCGCGCCAGCACTTCGGCGAGCGTCTGCCAGGCACCGCCGTGGAACGCATAGGCGGTGTCGCAGTAGTGGCAGCGCAGCGGACAGCCGGTGAGGCGTACGAACGTGGTCGGGAAGCCGACCGCGTCGGCCTCGCCCTGCAGCGAGCGGAAGATCTCGGTGATCTTGAGCCGCACCGCGCCGGCGTCGTCCTCGTCCGCGCGATCGGCATGGCCCGCCTCGGCGGCGCAACGCGGATCGACGAGCGTGGCCATCGCCGCCGCCGCCGCCGTCAGGGAATGCGGCGCAGGCGCTCCTGCGCGAGGCGGGCGGCCTCGGTGCCGGGATAGCGCGCCCCGACCTGCGACAGCGTCTGCTTGGCCGCGGCGAGACGCTTGAGCTCGAACTGTGCATAGCCGAGCTTCAGCATCGCGTCCGGCGCCTTGCTCGACTGCGGCCAGCGCTCACCGACGCCGCTGAATGCGGCCGCCGCGTTCTCGTAGTCGCGCGTGACGTAGTAGGCCTCGCCGAGCCAGTACTGCGCGTTGCCCGCGAGCTCGTGGTCCGGATGGGCCGCGAGGAAGTCGCGCATGCCGGAAATCGCCGCCGGATAGTTCGCGGCCTTGAGCGCGTCGAAGGCGCGGCCGTAACGCGCCTCGGGTGCATCGGCGCCACGCGCCGGCAGCACCGCCCCGTTGGTCGTGGACGCCGCGGCGCCGCCCGCGGCCGTGCTGCCACCGCCGATGGCGCCACCGGCAGAGCCGGCCTGCGAGCGCGCCGCGCCGCCCTCGCTGCCGTCGAGCCGGCGCGACAGATCGCCATACAGATCGCGCTGCTGCTTGCGCAGCGCCTCGTTCGCGTTCTCGAGCACCTCGACCTGGCCGCGCAGCCGCCGCAGCTCGGCCTGCAGTGTATCGATGCGCTGGGACATCTCGAGCAGGGTCGGACCGCCGGCGACGCGCTCGACCCGGCCTAGACGCCGGTCCATGTCGTCGATCCTGACCTGCAGCGGATCGTCCTCGGCCGGCGTGCTGACGCAGCCGCCGAGCGCCGCCAGCGCTAACACCACGGCGAACCTCGACAGCGGGCGGGATGCGGCGGCGATCATGGTCAGTTGCCGTAGACGATTTCGACGCGGCGGTTCTGCGAGAACGCATCCTCGGACTCGCCGGCGACCGCCGGACGCTCCTCGCCGAAGCTCACCGTCGGCACCTGCAGATCGGAGCCGCCCTGCAGCGCCAGCGCGCGCCGCACGGCCTGCGCACGGCGTTCGCCGAGGCCGATGTTGTACTCGCGCGTGCCGCGCTCGTCGGTGTGGCCCTCGAGCCGCACGCGCGCGCCGGGGTTGGCCGCGATCCACTGCGCATGCTGCGCGATCAGCGCCTGGTCCTCGGCGCGGATGGCGTCACTGTCGAAGGCGAAATAGATGATGCGGCGGTTGGCGAGCTCACCGCCCGGGCCTGCGCCGCCCGCGGCATCGCCACCGACGCTGCCCGCGGACTCGATGCCGGAAGCGGACGCCGAGTCGTCGGCGCTCGTGGTCGCGCCGGAGGTGACCGCGTCGCCGCCGGCGCCGTCGGTCTTGGCGCGCTTGCTGGCGCAGCCGACGGCCAGCGACATCGCGAACAGGGCAACGGCGAGCGGCAAGAGCTTCTTCATCGTCGGACTCCGTGGAAAGACTGGCGGGCCAAAGGCATCGTGATGATCATCGTCGACAGGGTCGATCCTGCCCGATTATCGCAGGAACGGGCCCCAGGCGGGCTCGCGGACCTCGCCGCGGTCGGACTTCAGGCGCTGCGCGATCAGGCCATCGGCGGACACCGTGGCGAGCGTCCCCTGCCCGCGCTCGCGGCCAGCGTAGATCAGCGTGGCGCCGTTGGGCGCGAAGCTCGGCGACTCGTCGAACCGGCCCTTCGACAGCACGCGGCTGCCGCCACCGGCGAGGTCCTGCACGGCGACCTTGTAACCGCCGCCTTCGAGCGTCACGTAGGCGAGCTGCGTGCCGTCGGGCGAGATGCGCGGCCTGGCGTTGTAATTGCCGCTGAAGGTCACGCGCTTCGGCCGCTCGCCCGCGGCCGGCGCGATACGATAGACTTGCGGGCCGCCGGAGCGGTCCGAGGTGAAGTAGATCGACGCGCCGTCGGGCGCCCAGACTGCCTCGGTGTCGATGCCGGGATCGTCGGTGAGCCGGGTCAGCGACTGGCTCGCGAGCTCCAGCACGTAGATGTCGAGGTTGCCGCCGCTGCCCGAGAGGGTCAGCGCGAGCCGGTTGCCGTCCGGCGACCAGGTCGGTGCGCCGTTGATGCCGCGGCGCGCCGACACGCGGCGGCGCTCGCCGCTGCGCAGCCGCTGCGCGTACACCGCCGAGCTGCGCGCCTCGAACGACACATAGGCGAGCCATTCGCCGTCCGGCGACCAGGCCGGCGACATCAGCGGCTGTTGCGATTCGAGGATCACGCGCGCGCCCTCGCCGTCGGCGTCCGCGACGATGAGCTGGTAGCGCTGCTTGGGCGGCGCGCCGTCGACCGCGACGTAGGCGATGCGCGTCGCGAACGCGCCGCGCACGCCGAGGATCTTTTCGTGGACGCGGTCGGCGATGCGGTGTGCGCCGTTACGCGCGGTCGCCACCGGCACCGTCAGCCGCTCCGACAACAGGCGCTGGCCCGTCAGGACGTTGAGCAGCTCGAACTCGACCAGACTCTGGCCCGCGACCGACGCCGGTGCGGCGCGGCCGACCAGCACGTAGTCGGTGCCGAGACGGCGCCAGTCGGCGGCGACGACGGCGTCGGCGCGCGACGGCGCGGATGGCATGCGCTCGCGTGGCAGCAGCCGGAAGCGGCCGCTGCGTTCAAGGTCCTGCTGGATCACCTCGGCGAAATCGAAGACCGCGGTCGGCGCCGCCGCATCCTGCGCGAAACGCACGATCGCGACCGGGATCGGGTCAGTGACACCCGAGGTGATGTCGATGCGCAGCTGCGCGGACGCCGCCGGAGACAGCAGCAGCGCCGTGGCGGCTAGCAGGGTCTTGAGCTTAGTCATTGGGCTTGAACCGTACTTCCAGGTTGCGCTCGAACAGCGAGGGATCCGGCGGTGGCGGCAGTGGGGACGCACGATACACCGCCGCCTCGATCGACTGGCGCACGGTTTCGTCGCCATTGCACGACAGCACCCGCACGGCCACGACCTCGCCGCCGGGCACCTGCGTCACTGCCACGGTGCAGTCGAGCCCGGCGCGCGCCGCCGGCGGCCGGATCCAGGCGCGCTGGATCCGCGCCTGGATCGCCGCAGCCCACTGCACGCCGAGCCCGCCGGCCCGCGCCGCCATGGCGCGCTCCTCGGCCGCGAGCTGACGCTGCAGCTCCGACTCGCGTTCGGCCCGCTGGCGCTTTTCCGCCTCCTCGCGCTTCTGCTCGGCCGCGCGGCGCTCGGCCTCCTTGCGCTCGACTTCACGGCGTTCGAACTCCTCGCGTTCCGCGGCCAGGCGCTCGGCCTCTTGCCGCGCCTTATCGCGCGCCGCCTGCTCGGCGCGCTGCTTTTCTTCCGCAACGCGACGGCGCTCGGCCTCGGCCTCGGCGCGCTGCGCGACCAGCTCGCGTTCGCGCGCAGCCTCGGCCGCAGCCGCGGGATCGGGCTTGCTCTCGGCCGGGGACGGCGGCTGCGGTGCAGGTTCGGGAAGCAACTCCGGCGGCGGCCGCTCGGGTTCTGGCTCGAGTTCCGGTTGCGGCAGCGGCTCGGGCGCGGGGTCTGGCGGCAACTCGGGAGCCGGTCGCGGAGGGGGCCGCGCCGGCCGCCCGAGGCCGACGTCACGGGCATCGACCACCGTGGCTTCGATCGCCAGTACCTGCGGCTGCGGCGGCTCGCGTCGCACCATCCACAGACCGGAGCCGAGCAGGCCGAGGATCAGCACGTGCACGGCCAGCGATTTCAGCAGCGGTCGCCACCGCTCGACGGCCACGGCCATCGGCGCCTCAGCGCGGCTGCTGGCGCGCAGCAGCGGGCAGCGGATCGGTGACGAAGCCGAGCTTGGCCGCACCGGCATCCTGCAGCATCACCATCGCCTCGACGACCTTGCCATAAGGCACTTCTCGATCTCCCTTGACCAGCACCGGCAGATCGGGCGCTCGGCGCAGGGCCGCCGTGACCCGGGCCTGCATCGTGGCCACGTCGAGCGGCGACTCGGGACGCGCGCCCTGGTTCAGGAACAGGCGCCCCTCGCGGTCGATCGACAGCACCAGCGGCTTCTGGTCTTTGAGATCGCGCAGGTCGATAGGTTCCGCGGCGGCCTTGGGCAGCTCGACCTTGATGCCCTGGGTCAGCAGCGGAGCGGTCACCATAAAGATCACCAGCAGCACGAGCATCACGTCGATGTAGGGCACGACGTTGATGTCGGCCATCGCCCTGCGCCCGCGGTTCACCTGTGCCATCGGCCCACCTCCCCGCTCAGGCGCCCTGCGCGCTGCGCGTGGCGTGGCGCTGCAGGATAGTGGAGAACTCCTCGATGAACGCGTCGTAGCGCTGTTCGAGGCGTCCGACCTGGTCGGCGAAACGGTTGTAGGCGACGACCGCCGGAATCGCCGCGACCAGGCCGATCGCGGTGGCGATCAGCGCCTCGGCGATGCCCGGTGCCACGGTCGCGAGCGTCGCCTGCTGCACCGAGCCGAGGCCCACGAAGGCGTGCATGATGCCCCAGACCGTGCCGAATAGGCCGACGTAGGGGCTGGTCGAGCCGACCGTGGCAAGCGTCGAGAGGCTGTGCTCGAGGCGTTCGACTTCCTTGATCTGCTGCGCCCGCATCGCGCGGCGCGCGCCTTCGAGCAACACATCGGCCGCGGTCACGCCTTGCTGGCGCAGCCGCGCGAACTCGCGGAAGCCGCCGTGGAAGATCGCCTCGATGCCGCCGACCGCGTCGCCACGGGCATCGATGCCGCGGTACAGCGTCGCGAGATCCGTGCCCGACCAGAACTCCTTTTCGAAGCGCGCCATGTCCGACTGCGCGCCCGTCAGCATCTGCTTCTTCTGGAAGATGATCGTCCAGGAGTAGACCGAGGCCGCGGCGAGCAGCAGCATCACGAGCTGCACCACGACCGTGGCCTCGGCGATCAACCCGAGGATCGAGATCTCGCCGCCGTTCATGCCACGAACTCCGGGATGCGCCGCGGACGGCGGCTGTGCGCATCGAGACAGGCGACGCGCACCTCGGCGAGCAGCAGCGGCTCGCGGCCCGGCGCGTCGTGCAGGATGCGCTGGCGGAAGCGCAGCGCGACGCGACCGTCGCGCTCGGGCTCGCAGGTGACGAGCAGCGCGTCGTCGAGGCGCGCCGGCTTCAGATATTCGACTTGCAGGTTGACCACCATGAAGAGGATTCCCGGATCGACGGCGAGCGCCGTCTGCGAATGCCCGCGGGAGCGCAGCCACTCGGTGCGCGAGCGCTCGAGGAACTTGAGATAGTTGGCATAGTAGACGACGCCGCCGGCGTCGGTGTCTTCCCAGTAGACGCGCACCGGCCATGCGAACGCGCCCACGCCAGCCAGCGCGTCACTTGAAGCCGCGCCGGCCAGCGGCTCACGCGAGGCCGTGCCTGCACCGGCCGGCACTTCGCCCGAGGCTGCGCCAGCGCCCGCCGGCGCTTCGCCCGAGGCTGCACCGGCGGCGGCCGATCCGGCGTTCAAGGCGCGTCTCCGAACAGCGAGGCCGCGGCCGGGCCTTCGGGTGGTCGCAGCCCGAAGTGCAGCCAGGCGTGGCGCGTGGCGACGCGGCCGCGTGCCGTGCGCATCAGATAGCCCTGCTGGATGAGATAGGGCTCGATCACGTCCTCGAGCGTGCCGCGCTCCTCGCCGATCGCGGCCGCGAGGTTCTCGATGCCCACCGGCCCGCCGTCGAACTTGTCGATGATGGTCGTCAGCAGCTTGCGGTCGAGCGAGTCGAAGCCGACCGGGTCGACCTCGAGCAGGTCGAGCGCCGCGACGGCGACCGCCGCGTCGACCGCGCCGTCGGCGCGTACCTGCGCATAGTCGCGCACGCGGCGCAGCAGCCGGTTGGCGATGCGCGGCGTGCCGCGCGAGCGCTGCGCGATGCGCTCGGCGCCGCCCGCGTCGATCGGCACGCCGAGGATCCCGGCCGAGCGGTGCACGATGCGCGTCAGGTCCGCGACGTCGTAGAACTCGAGGCGCTGCACGATGCCGAAGCGGTCGCGCAGCGGCGAGGTCAGCAGGCCCGCGCGCGTGGTCGCGCCGACCAGCGTGAACGGCGGCAGCGCGAGCTTGATCGAGCGCGCCGCCGGGCCCTCGCCGATCATGATGTCGAGCTGATAGTCCTCCATCGCCGGATAGAGGATCTCCTCGACGACCGGCGAGAGCCGGTGGATCTCGTCGACGAACAGCACGTCGCGCGGCTGCAGGTTGGTCAGGATCGCCGCGAGATCGCCGGGACGCTCGAGCACCGGGCCGGAGGTATGGCGCAGGTTCGCGCCGAGCTCGGCGGCGAGGATGCCGGCGAGCGTCGTCTTGCCGAGGCCCGGTGGCCCGAAGATCAGCACGTGGTCGAGTGCTTCGCCCCGCGCGCGCGCGGCACCGACGAAGATCTCGAGCTGCTCCTTGACCTGCGACTGGCCGACGTAGTCGTCGAGGCGCTTCGGCCGGATCGCGCGATCGATGGCCTCGTCCTCGCCGCGCCCCGCCGGGTCGATCACGCGCTCGGGCGGACCGCTCACCGCCCCGCTCCCTGCAGTGCGCGCCGGATCAGCTCCTCGGTCGTCGCACCCTCGTGCGCGGCCGCATCGAGCAGCCGCGTCGCCTCGGCCGGCCGGTAGCCGAGCGCGACCAGCGCCGCGAACGCCTCGCCCTCCGGTCCCGGACGCTGTATCGCGCCGGCCGCCGGCGCGGTCGCCGCGAGGCCGTCGAGCCGGTCGCGCATCTCCACCAGCAGGCGCTCGGCGGTCTTGCGCCCGACGCCGGGAATGCGGGTCAGGGAGGCCACATCGCCGGAAGCGACAAATTGGCTGAAATCCTCGACCGTGATGCCGGAGAGGATCGCGAGTGCGATCTTCGGGCCGACGCCCGAGACCTTCAGCAGCGCACGGAACAGACGCCGCTCGTCGTCGGTCGCGAAGCCGTACAGCACGTGCGCGTCCTCGCGCACGACCAGGTGGGTCAGCAGGCGGATCTCGCTGCCGACGGCCGGCAGGCCATAGAACGTCGACATCGGCGCCTCGAGCTCGTAGCCGACGCCGGCCGCCTCCACCAGCAGCAACGGCGGCGCCTTGGACGCCAGCATGCCGCGCAGCGAACCGATCACCTGCGCCCGGCCCCGGCGCGGCGCGACCCCGCCGTAATCGCGGTGAAGACCGCGACCCGCCGCGCGTACGCGTGACAGAGCGCCACCGCGAGCGCATCGGCAGCATCGGTCGCGAGTGCGACGTCGGCGCCGAGCCCGAGGAGCTGGCGCACCATGTGCGCGACCTGCGCCTTGTCGGCACCGCCGAAACCCACGGTCGCGAGCTTGACGGCGCGCGGTGCGTACTCGAACACCTCGGCCCCGACACCGAGCGCCGCGAGCGCCGCGCCGCGCGCCTGGCCGAGCTTCAGCGCGCTGTCGACGTTGCGGTTGACGAACACGCGCTCGACCGCGATCTCGTCGGGCGCGAAACGCGCGAGCAGTGCGCGGATGCCGTCGTGGATGCGGTGCATGCGTTCGGCGAGCGGCACACCCGCGACCTGGATTCGCCCGTGGACCACGCAGCGCAGCTCGGAGCCGGTGCAGTCGACGATGCCGTAGCCGGTGTGACGCGAGCCGGGATCGATGCCTAGGATGCGACAGCGCGCCGCGACCGCGGCCCGGGCCGCGAGCACGGGCATCACGACCGCGGATTCCGCCGCGCGCGCGCGCGTGGCCGGCACGGACTCCACCGGCTCGGCCGCAACGGCCGCCCCGGGACGGAATGCCCGCCAGGATTTACTCGACCAGCGCGCCACGCGTGCGCGGCCCCAGGGCTTCGGCGAAAGGAAGGTGATCGACCATGCTTGCGCGGCGTCGGCAACCGCCTGGAAATGACGCAAGTATGATAGCCGGAAACCCTGAAGGCGCACACGCGCCGCCGACGCGGACCGACTCCGTGGAAATCGCCGAGAACTGTCCCGAGCCGATCGAGCGCGCATTGCGCAGCGTCTGTGACGGCCTTGCCGCCGAAGGCTGCGGCCGGGACGCGCTCGAGCGCGGCTGCGCCACGGGCCGGCTGGTCGGTGCGCTGACCGAGGATGCCGCGCTCGCGACCGGCGCCCTCGCCTACGAGTCGCTGACTGGCGACGCCCTGGCGCGTCCCGCCGTCGCCGCGCTGCTCGGCGAGGAGGCGACGCGCGTCGCCGCCGAGCTCGCGCGCCTCGGCGAGTTCGGGCGCGGCACGGCCTGGAATGCGCAGGGCCGCCTGCAGGAGCCGCAGGCCGAAACGCTGCGCAAGATGCTGCTGGCCGTGGTCGGCGATCCGCGGCTGGTCGTGGCGCGCATCGCGATCCAGCTCGCGCGCCTGCGCGCGGCCCGCGACGCCCCGCCCGAGCGCCGCGAGGCGCTCGCCAGCGAGACCCGCGCAGTGTTCGCACCGCTCGCGAACCGGCTCGGCATCTGGCGCGTCAAGTGGGAGCTGGAGGACCTGTCGTTCCGCTATCTGGAACCCGAGGCCTACCGGCGCATCGCCGCGGCCCTGAACGAAAAGCGCGCCGACCGCGACCGCTACATCGAATCGATGCGCGCGACGCTCGGCCAGGCGCTGCAGACCGCCGGCATCGAGGCCGAGGTCCAGGGCCGCGCCAAGCACATCTACAGCATCCACCGCAAGATGCAGCGCAAGCAGCTCGGCTTCGAGCAGCTATTCGATCTGCGTGCACTGCGCATCGTCTGCCGCAGCGTGCCGGACTGCTATGCCGCGCTCGGCGTGGTGCACGCGCTGTGGCACTTCATTCCGGGCGAGTTCGACGACTACATCGCGACACCGAAGGGCAACCACTACCGCTCGATCCACACCGCCGTCATCGGCCCGCAGGACCGCGCCGTCGAGGTGCAGATCCGCACCCGCGAGATGCACGAGAGTGCCGAGTTCGGCGTCGCGGCGCACTGGCGCTACAAGGAAGGCGGAGCACGCGATGCCGGCTACGAGCGCAAGATCGAGTGGGTGCGGCGGCTGCTGGACCCGGCGGAAGGTGCTCCGGCCTCCGACCAGGACTTCATCGACCGCGTGCGCAGCGAGCTGTTCGAGGATCGCGTCTACGCGCTGACGCCGCGCGGCGAGGTCGTCGATCTGCCGCGCGGTGCGACGCCGCTCGACTTCGCCTACTACCTGCACTCCTCGCTGGGGCACCGCTGTCGCGGCGCCAAGGTCAATGGCCGGATCGTGCCGCTGACCTTCCGGCTGCACAACGGCGAGATCGTCGAGATCATCACCGGCAAGCAGGAAGCGCCGAGCCGCGACTGGATGGCGCCCGACCAGGGCTATCTCGCCTCGGCGCGCAGCCGCGCCAAGGTGCGCGCCTGGTTCCGGCGCCAGGACGCCGGCGACAACGAGGCGGCGGGCCGGGCGATCGCCGAACGCGAGCTCGCACGCCTCGGCGGCAGTCCCGCGCTGCTGTCGGCCCTGGTGGGAGAGCTGAAGGTCGCCGACGCCGCGCAGCTGCATCGCGCGCTCGGCGAGGGCGAGATCACGAGCGCGCAGTTCGCGCAGGCCGTGCAGCGACGCCTGGCCGCGGTGCCGCGCGGCGGCCAGGGCGCAGGCGCTGCGCCCGCCACGGGCGGGATCCCGCGACCGCGCCGCGCGCGCGCCGGCGCGAACGGCGGCCGGCGCGAGGCCAGTCCGGTCGTGGTCGAGGGCGTCGACGACCTGCCCGTGACCCTGGCCCGCTGCTGCCGCCCCGTGCGTCCGCAACCCATCGTCGGCTACGTGACCCAGGGCCGCGGCGTGACGGTGCACACCGCCGAATGTTCCGGATTGCGGCGCATGCAGTCCACGCACCCGGACCGCGTGCTGCGCGTCGAATGGACCACGGCGACGGACGACGTTGCGGGACTGCCGATCGAGCTCACGGTGCTCGCCTACGATCGGCGTGGCCTGGTGCGCGACCTTTCCGAGGCGATCGCGGCGCAGGACGTCGCGATCGAGTCGCTGCACACGGCGGCCGAGCGGCGCGACGGCACGTCGCGCACCACGACGCGGCTGCGGGTGCGCGACCTCGGCCAGATGACGCGGCTGCTGCGCCAGCTCGGCGCGGTCGCCGGCGTGATCTCGGCGCGTCGCTCGGCCTGATAAATAGATCGGATTTAAATCCGATAAATAGATCGGATTTGAAATCCGATCTATTTATCTGTTCGGCATGTCGATCGCACGCTTGTCGGCGGCCAGCGCCGCCTCGTGCAGGCCCTCCGACAGCGTCGGATGGGCGTGGATCGTGCGCTGCAGGTCCTCGGTGCTGGCCGAGTACTCCATCGCCAGCACGGCTTCGGCGATCAGCTCGCCGGCCATCGGGCCGATGATGTGCACGCCGAGGATCTCGTCGTCGTCGCGCGCGGCGATGAGCTTGACGAAGCCCTGCGAGGCCTCCATGGCGCGCGCGCGGCCGCTGGCGA
>JADLDF010000435.1 GCA_020846815.1 Gammaproteobacteria bacterium
CGGGCGCACGCGGGCCGGGCGCGCAAGTGGCTGGGGTGGAAGGATTCGAACCTCCGAATGGCGGGATCAAAACCCGCTGCCTTACCACTTGGCGACACCCCAGCAAGTCGTTGCGGTGTCCGATGCTTTCGTCGTCGTCACTAGCCCTGCCGGCCCTCGTCTGCCGCCGCGAGGCGCGGCAGCAATGGAGAGGTCTGCAGGCCTCTCACGACCCAGGCTCGCCAGCCCTCCGGCACCCGCGCCGCGATCCGCTCCGCCGCAGCGGGCGAATCGAACTCGGCGAAGACGCAGGCCCCCGTGCCCGTCAATCGCGCCGGCGCGAACCGCGCCAGCCAGTCGAGAGCCTCGGCGACGGCAGGGAAACGCGGCCGGACCACCGGTTCGCAATCGTTCCGGCCTGCCGGACCCTGGGGGGCCGGTATTGTGATGACGGGGGAATTTCGTGTCAATTCAGGTGCCTGGAACACCTCTCGCGTGGGCACGGCGACGCCCGGATGGACGACCAGGAACCAGTGCTGCGGCAGCGGCAGCGGCGTCAGCCGCTCCCCCACGCCGTCGGCCCAGGCCGATTGTCCACGAATGAAAACTGGAACATCGGCGCCGAGTTGCAGGCCAATATTCACGAGCTGCTCGATGTCGAGACCACAGCTCCAGAGCGTATTCAGCACCAGCAGCGTCGTGGCGGCATCCGAGCTGCCGCCGCCCAGGCCGCCGCCGAGCGGGATCCGCTTGCGCAGCCGGATGTCCACCCCCAGCGCCGTGCCGCTCGCTGCCTGCAGCGCCCTTGCAGCGCGCACACAGAGGTCCTGGTCGGGAGCGACGCCGGACGGCGGCCGCGCAGACGCATCGTCGATGCGGCGGATGGCGCCATCGGCAGTCAGATCGAATTGAAGTTCATCGCATAAGTCTATGATCTGAAAAATTGTTTGCAGCAGATGATAGCCGTCGGGGCGGCGTCCGACGATCTGCAGGAAGAGGTTGAGCTTGGCCGGCGCGGGCCACCAGCGCCCGGCCGGGGGCGAGTTCGCGACGGCCACGGCGCTCATTGCGTCTCCCCGCTGCTCCACCGTTCGATGACCAGGCGCAGCCGCGTCGACTCGCGACTGGCACTGAGGCGGCGCGGCAGCTCGCCGCCGGCCGAGGGCACCTCGACATAGGCCGCGTACTCGATGCGCCAGCCGGCCTGCTCCAGGCCCGTGAGCCGCGGCGCCGCGTCGGCAAGCTGCTCGGCGGCCGGGCCGGCGGGATCCGGCACGCCGCGCACCCAGTAGCGCAGCGCCGCGAGCGGCAGCTCGAACCCGAGCCGGCGCTCGAGCTCGGCGCGCGCGGCCTCACCGTCGAGCCGCTCGCCGCGGGCCGTGGTCAGCTCGAGCGCCTCGCCGCGGGCGTGCAACCGCAGGCCGCCGATGCCGAGCGGTCCGTCGAGTTCGATCAGCGCATCGGCGTCGCGCTGCTGCCAGCGCAGGCCGGCCGTGAACCCCTCCTCGCCGGCGGCGACCGCGATCCGGCCCTTGAGATCGAAGCGCGACGCGTCCTGCAGCAATGCGCGGCGCTGCGGCCAGTCGAGCGGCGATGTGGTCGGCGGAGCCGTCGGCAGGCTCGCGCAGCCGGCGAGCAGCAGGCCGGCGATGGTGGCGGCAGCTGCGGCCCGCAGGCCGCACCGCCGCGGCAGGTTGCTGTCACGATGGCGATCCATCGGACCGCGCGCTCGAGTCATGGGGCCGGCCCCGCTTGGGACGGCCAGACCTTGTTGTCGCGGTGGCGGCCCATCGGACCGCTCACTCGGCCGGCGGCGATGGCGACTGCGGCGGCGTGGCCGGATCCGCCGGCTTGCCGGTGAAGCGCTCGAGCGTCGCGCGCAGCGGCGCGGAATCGGGCGATCGCGCCAGTGCGCGCGCCCATACGGTGCGGGCCTCGGATTGCGCGCCGCTCGCCCACAGCACCTCGCCCCAGTGCGCCGCGATCTCGGCTTCCTGGGACAGGCGCCAGGCACGCTCGAGCAACGGCACCGCGGCGCCTGGATCGCCGCGGCGGTAGAGTACCCAGCCGAGGCTGTCGAGAAATGCGGCATTGTCGGGGCGCGCCGCAACGGCCTCGCGGATCAGCCTTTCGGCACGCGCGAGCTGCAGACGGTGGTCGGCGAGCGTGTAGCCGAGCGCGTTCTGCACGGTCGCATCGCCGGGCCGCGCCTTCAGCAGCGCCTCGAAGCTCTTCACGGCCTCGCGCACGCGTCCGCTGCGCTCCTGCAGCATCGCACGCTGGTACAGCAGGTTCGGATGCTCGGGGTGGCGCTGCAGCGCATCGCCGATCGCGCCCAGCGCGGCCGCGGGGTCGCCGCCGTCGGCGAGCAGCTGGCCACGCGCGACCGCGACGTCGACCGCGGCGTCGCGATTGGTCTTGGCGAACTCGTCGAGCAGCGCCATCGCCCGCGCGCGCTCGCCGCGCTCGATCAGCAGCGCCGCGGCACGCGCCCGCGGCAGCAGGCCGGCACCGGCCTCGGCTAGGCGCTGGTAGCTCTGCAGCGCCAGATCCTTGTTGCCGCGCCGCTCGGCGATCGCGCCGAGATAGAACAGCGCCTCGGCCGGCCCCTCGCCCTGCGTGAGGCGTGCGCCGAAGCGCCGCTGCGCCTCGACGAAGTCGCCGGAACCGAGCGCGAACAGTGCGAGACGGCGCCCGGCTTCGCCGGCCGTAGCGGCATCGGCCTGCAGGCGCTCGAGCTCGCGGTGGGCCTCTTCGGCACGATCGAGCTCCACCAGCGTCTCGGCGACCGCGAAGCCGTACTCCTCGGGGTCGAGCCGCACGGCGGAGCGCGCCGCTGCGAGCGCCGCATCGGCGTCGCCGACGGCGGCCGCGAGCCGCGCCTGCAGCCGCGCGATGCCGGCCGCGGTGGCCGGCGCGAGGTCGATGGCCGGCAGCGACACGAGCAGCTCGCGCGCCGCGTCGAAGTTGTCGGCCGCGGCGGCGAGGCGCGCCAGCGCGAGCCGCGACTCGGCCGAGACGGCGTCGCGGTCGACGACGCTGCCGAAGGCCAGCCAGGCGGCGTGCACGTGGTCACCCTCGGCGACCAGCGGCAGCAGCTCGCCGAGCGCGCGATCGGGCTCGACGTCCGGCTTGCCGAGCAGCTCGCGGAACAGCGCGCGTGCATCGTCGATGCGCCAGAGCTCGAGCGCCACCAGGCCGGCCGCACGCAGCGCGTCGACATTTTCCGGGTCGAGCGCGCGCCAGCGCGAGGCGCCCTGCCAGGCCGCGGGCAGGTGTGCGCACTCGAGTGCGACGTCCGTGGCGCGGCGGGCGATGCGCGGGTCGCGGCTGCTGCGCGCCGTCTTGACGTAGCCTTCCGCCGACGCGCGGCATTCGCCGCGCTCGCGCGCGAGCTCGGCGGCGAGCACCTCGGTACCGCGCGCGGCACCGTCACCGCGCGGCTGCGGCTCGAGCGCCGTGCCGGTGCGGGCAGCGAATGCGAGGACGAGGAACGAGGCGAGGACGGAGCGCCATCGGAACATGGCTCCACTATAGCGGAACGGCCCGCACCGAGCTTGTCACGCGCGCGCCCCGCCTAGAGAATCCGCCGACCGGCCGCGCGCTCGCTCGACGTCGCCCGACCGCCCTCGCCCCACGCACCATTCGCCCAGATGAAGCCGTCGATCCGCCAGCGCCTCGAGAAACAGTCGGACCGCTTCGAGGAAGTCGGGCGGATGCTCGCCGATCCGGCCATCGACGGCGGGTCGCGGCAGTTCCGCGAGCTGTCGATGGAATACGCGCGCCTGACGCCGCTCGCCGAGGGCTTCCGTCGCTTCCGCGACGCCGAGCGCGAGCTCGAGGCGGCGCGACAGCTCGCGACCGATGCCGATGCGGGCATGCGCGAGCTCGGCGCCGAGGAGTCGCTGCACCTCGAGGACGAGCTGCGGCGTCGGGAGATCGACCTGCGCCGCCTGCTGGTGCCGGTCGATCCGCGCGATGCGCGGAACATCTTCCTCGAAATCCGCGCCGGCACCGGCGGCGACGAGGCGGCGATCTTCGCCGGCGACCTCCTGCGCATGTACGCGCGCTATGCCGAGCGCCGCGGCTGGCAGGTCGAGACGCTCGCCGAGAGCCACGGCGAGCACGGCGGCTACCGCGAGGCGATCGCGCGCGTGGTCGGCGCCGGCGCATTCTCGCGCCTGAAATTCGAGTCCGGTGTGCACCGCGTGCAGCGCGTGCCGGCCACCGAGGCGCAGGGCCGCATCCACACCTCGGCCTGCACGGTCGCGATCCTGCCGGAGCTCGACGAGCTCGAGGACGTGGAGCTGAATCCGGCCGAGCTGCGCATCGACACCTTCCGCGCCTCCGGCGCCGGCGGCC
>JADLDF010000436.1 GCA_020846815.1 Gammaproteobacteria bacterium
CGGGCGCACGCGGGCCGGGCGCGCAAGTGGCTGGGGTGGAAGGATTCGAACCTCCGAATGGCGGGATCAAAACCCGCTGCCTTACCACTTGGCGACACCCCAGCAAGTCGTTGCGGTGTCCGATGCTCTCGTCGTCGTCGCTAGCCCTGCCGGCCCTCGTCCGCCGCCGCGAGGCGCGGCAGCAATGGAGAGGCCTGCAAGCCTCTCACGACCCAGGTTCGCCAGCTCTCCGGCACCCGCGCCGCGATCCGCTCCGCCGCAGCGGGCGAATCGAACTCGGCGAAGACGCAGGCCCCCGTGCCCGTCAATCGCGCCGGCGCGAACCGCGCCAGCCAGTCGAGGGCCTCGGCGACGGCAGGAAAACGCGACCGGACCACCGGCTCGCAATCGTTCCGGCCTGCCGGACCCTGGGGGGCCGGTATTGTGATGACGGGGGAATTTCGTGTCAATTCAGGTGCCTGGAACACCTCTCGTGTGGGCACGGCGACGCCCGGATGGATGACCAGGAACCAGCGCTGCGGCAGCGGCAGCGGCGTCAGCCGCTCCCCCATGCCGTCGGCCCAGGCCGATTGTCCGCGGATGAAAACTGGAACGTCGGCACCGAGTTGCAGGCCAATGTTCACGAGCTGCTCGATGTCGAGGCACGAGCCCCAGAGCACATTGAGCACCCGCAGCGTCGTGGCGGCATCGGAGCTGCCGCCCCCCAGGCCGCCGCCGAGCGGGATGCGCTTGCGCAGCCGGATGCCCGCCCCCAGCGTCGTGCCGCTCGCCGCCTGCAACGCCCTTGCAGCGCGCACGCAGAGGTCCTGGTCGGGAGCGACGCCGGGCGGCGGCCGTGCAGACGCATCGTCGATGCGGCGGATGACGCCATCTGTAGTCAGATCAAATTGAAGTTCATCGCATAAGTCTATGATCTGAAAAATGGTTTGCAGCAGATGATAGCCGTCGGGACGACGCCCGACGATCTGCAGGAAAAGATTGAGCTTGGCCGGTGCGGGCCACCAGCGCCCGTCCGCGGGCGCGCTCGCGACGGCCGGCGCGCTCATCGCGTCTCCCCACTGCGCCACTGCTCGACGACCAGGCGCAGGCGCGTCGAGTCGCGACTGGCGCTGAGACGGCGCGGCAGCTCGCCGACCGAGGGGACCTCGACATAGGCCGCGTACTCGATGCGCCAGCCTGCCTGCTCGAGGCCCGCGAGCCGGGGCGCCTGCTCCGCGAGCTGCTCGACGGCAGGGTCGGCCGGATCCGGAACGCCTCGCACCCAGTAGCGCAGCGCCGCGAGCGGCAGCTCGAACCCGAGCCGGCGCTCGAGCTCGGCGCGCGCCGCCTCGCCGTCGAGCCGTTCGCCGCGGGCCGTGGTCAGCTCGAGCGCCTCGCCGCGGGCGTGCAGCCGCAGGCCGCCGATGCCGAGAGGCCCGTCGAGCTCGATCAGCGCGTCGGCGTCGCGTTGCTGCCAGCGCAGGCCGGCCGTGAACCCCTCCTCGCCGGCGGCGACTGCGATCCGGCCCTTGAGATCGAAGCGCGACTCGTCCTGCAGCAACGCACGGCGCTGCGGCCAGTCGAGCGGCGACGCCACCGGGCGCGGGACCGTGGCCATAGGCAGGCTCGCGCAGCCGGCGAGCAGCAGACCTCCGACGACCGCGGCCAGCAGGCTCCGTCGCCGCGAGATGTCGCTATCGCCGAGGCGGCCTATCGGGAGGCCGAAAGCGTGGCCAGGCCGGCCGAGGGCGTCGCTGCCTTGGGGGCGGCCCATCGGACCGCTCACTCGGCCGGCGGCGATGGCGACTGCGACGGCGTGGCCGGATCCTCCGGCTTGCCGGTGAAGCGCTCGAGCGTCGCACGCAGCGGCGCGGAATCGGGCGACCGCGCCAGCGCGCGCGCCCAGACGGTGCGGGCTTCGGACTGCGCGCCGCTGGCCCACAGCACCTCGCCCCAGTGCGCCGCGATCTCGGCTTCCTGGGACAGGCGCCAGGCACGCTCGAGCAGCGGCACCGCGGCGCCTGGATCGCCGCGGCGGTAGAGCACCCAGCCGAGGCTGTCGAGGAAGGCGGCATTGTCGGGCCGCGCCGCGACGGCCTCGCGGATCAGCTTCTCGGCACGCGCGAGCTGCAGACGGTGGTCGGCGAGCGTATAGCCGAGCGCATTCTGCACGGTCGCATCGCCAGGCCGCGCCTTCAGCAGCGCCTCGAAGCTCCTCACGCCCTCGCGCACGCGCCCGCTGCGCTCCTGCAGCATCGCACGCTGGTACAGCAGGTTCGGATGCTCCGGGTGGCGCTGCAGCGCCTCGCCGATCGTGCCCAGCGCAGCCGCGGCGTCGCCACCGTCGGCGAGCAGCTGGCCACGCGCGACCGCGACGTCGACCGCGGCGTCGCGATGGGTCTTGGCGAATTCGTCGAGCAGCGCCATCGCCCGCGCGCGCTCGCCGCGCTCGATCAGCAGCGCCGCGGCACGCGCCCGCGGCAGCAGGCCGGCACCGGCCTCTGCGAGGCGCTGGTAGCTCTGCAGCGCCAGATCCTTGTTGCCGCGCCGCTCGGCGATCGCGCCGAGATAGAACAGCGCCTCGGCAGGCCCCTCGCCCTGTGTGAGGCGTGCAGCGAAGCGCCGCTGTGCCTCGACGAAGTCGCCGGAGCCGAGCGCGAACAGCGCGAGGCGGCGCCCGGCTTCGCCGGCCGTGGCGGCATCGGCCTGCAGGCGCTCGAGCTCGCGGTGGGCCTCTTCGGCACGGTCGAGCTCGACCAGTGTCTCGGCGACCGAGAAGCCGTATTCCTCGGGGTCGAGCCGCAAGGCGGAGCGTGCCGCCGCGAGCGCGGCATCGGCGTCACCGGCGGCCGCCGCGAGCTGCGCCTGCAGCCGCGCGATACCGGCCGCGGTGGCGGGCGCGAGATCGGCGGCCGGCAGCGACACGAGCAGATCGCGCGCGGCGTCGAAGTTGTCGGCCGCAGCGGCGAGGCGCGCCAGCGCGAGCCGCGACTCGGCCGAGACGGCGTCACGATCGACGATGCTGCCGAAGGCCAGCCAGGCGGCATGCACGTGATCCCCCTCGGCGACCAGCGGCAGCAGCTCCCCGAGCGCGCGATCGGGCTCGACGTCCGGCTTGCCGAGCAGCTCGCGGAACAGGGCGCGCGCGTCGTCGATGCGCCAGAGCTCGAGCGCCACCAGGCCGGCCGCGCGCAGCGCGTCGACGTTCTCCGGGTCGAGCGCGCGCCAGCGCGAAGCGGCCTGCCAGGCTGCGGGCAGATGCGCGCACTCGAGTGCGACGTCGGTAGCGCGGCGGGCGATGCGCGGATCGCGGCTGCTGTGCGCCGTCTTGACGTAGGCCTCGGCCGACGCGCGGCACTCGCCGCGCTCGCGCGCGAGCTCGGCGGCGAGCACCTCGGTGCCGCGCGTGGCGCCGTCGCCGCGCGGCTGCGGCTCGAGCGCCCTGGCTGTGTGCGCCGCGAATGCGAGGACGAGGAACGAGGCGAAGACGGAGCGCCGTCGGAGCATGGGCCCACTATAGCGGAACGGCCTGCGCCGAGCTTGTCACGCGCAGCTCCCGCCTAGAGAATCCGCCGATTGGCCGCGCACCGCGCGCCACCGCCGCCCGACCGCCCTCGCCCACCACCCTCCACCCAGATGAAGCCGTCGATCCGCCAGCGCCTCGAAAGACAATCGGACCGTTTCGAGGAAGTCGGGCGGATGCTCGCCGATCCGGGCATCGACGGCGGATCGCGGCAGTTCCGCGAGTTGTCGATGGAATACGCGCGTCTGACGCCGCTCGCCGAGGGCTTCCGCCGTTTCCGCGACGCCGAGCGCGAGCTCGAAGCGGCGCGGCAGCTCGCGACCGATGCCGATGCGGACATGCGCGAGCTCGGCGCCGAGGAGTCGCTGCGCCTCGAAGGCGAGCTGCAGCACCGGGAAATCGATCTGCGCCGCCTGCTGGTGCCGGTCGATCCGCGCGACGTGCGGAACATCTTCCTCGAGATCCGCGCCGGCACCGGCGGCGACGAGGCGGCGATCTTCGCCGGCGACCTGTTGCGCATGTACGCGCGCTATGCGGAGCGTCGCGGCTGGCAGGTCGAGGCGCTCGCCGAGAGCCACGGCGAGCACGGCGGCTACCGCGAGGTCATCGCGCGCGTGGTCGGCGCCGGCGCGTTCTCGCGCCTGAAGTTCGAGTCCGGCGTGCACCGCGTGCAGCGCGTGCCGGCCACCGAAGCACAGGGCCGCATCCACACCTCGGCCTGCACGGTCGCGATCCTGCCGGAGCTCGACGAGCTCGAGGACGTGGAGCTGAATCCGGCCGAGCTGCGCATCGACACCTTCCGCGCCTCCGGCGCCGGCGGCC
>JADLDF010000437.1 GCA_020846815.1 Gammaproteobacteria bacterium
CGACGTGCGGGCCGAGGCGATCAAAGGCGCGCACGCAGCATTTCCTCTAGGATCTCGGCATCGGCCAGGTCCTGTGGCCGGCCGCTCGCGCGCTTCGAGCGCAGGATGTCGGGCAGGCTCGCGGCGACCAGTGTGACGCCGAAGGCTTCGAACGCGACCGCCGAGCGCAGCAGGTCGTCGTAGCCTGCCGTGCCCGCAGGACGATGGATCACGTCGACACGACCCGCATCGGTCACGAGGTTCCAGATCGCCGCGCGCCCGAGCGATGCTCCGCTGCAGTCGAACTCCAGGCCGTCGGGCACGCTCTCGGTGTAGACGCGGGCATGCAGCTCGCGCAGCGCCTTCGCCAGGCGCTGCAAGTTCGACGCCGAATCCGCCGGAGTGATATCGGCGTCTGCCGTCATCCGCGGGAAGCCCTGCAGGCGGGCAGCGACGGCACCGATCAGAACATAGTCGACGCGGTGGCGCGCGAGTGCGCGCAGCAGCCGTTCCGGGTCAAACGGACGGGCGACCACGCAGGACCGCTCCGGCGAGCAAGCGCGATGCATTGCGCAGCTCGATCAGACGCTGTTCGGGTGTCAGCGCCAGGATGCGCGGCACGTCGTCGAGCATGTGCGAGCGTGAGCGACTGGTCCTTGTACGAACGAGGCCAACCTGCAGCTCGTGATGCGCCGCGCGCAACAGCGACGCCAGCCTGCCCCAGGTCGGGCTGACCGTGCCGCTTTCGATGCGGGCGACCACCGATTGCGCCGTATGTGCGCGCCGCGCGAGCTCGCGCTGCGTCAAGCCTGCCCGTCGACGTGCTTCGATCAGCAACTTCGCAGGAGATGGCGCGCCCATGTGACCTTGATAGCTCAAAAGCGCGCAGAGGGCAAGTCGATCCACTGGCGGTGCGGCCGAATGCCGTGCAGCCCTCCTCGCCGCAGCGGCGGCCGGGACGACCCGCTTCCGGCTGAGGTAGATTGGCTTCTCGCCCGTGACCGAGGATTACCCGTTGAGCAAGCCGATGTCCGCCCTGTTCGCCAGACTGACCCTCCTGTCGGCCCTGATCGCGCTCGCGCCGTCGTTGGCCAAGGACATGCCCGCTGCTGCTGCGGACGCCGCGCCGGCGTCGGCGTCGGCGCCGTCGCCTTCCGGCGCATCGTCGTCGGCTGCGACGAGTGTCGCGCCGCAGCCGTCACGGGCCGCCAAGGGCAAGCCGGCCGCGCCTCCCGTTGCGCCGGTCAAGCTGACCTCGGTCGAAGGCATCACCGAATACCGCCTCGCCAACGGTCTGAGGGTGCTGCTGTTCCCCGATCCGTCCAAGCCGACGGTCACGGTCAACGTCACCTATCTCGTCGGCTCGCGCCACGAGGGCTACGGCGAGAGCGGCATGGCGCACCTGCTCGAGCACCTGCTGTTCAAGGGCACGCCGCGCTTCCCGAACATCCCGCAGCAGCTCACGGCGCGCGGCGCGCGGCCGAACGGCACGACCTCGTACGACCGGACCAACTACTTCGAGACCTTCGCCGCGACCGACGACAACCTGCGCTGGGCGCTCGATCTCGAGAGCGACCGCATGGTCAACTCCTTCGTCGCCGCCAAGGACCTGCAGAGCGAGTTCTCGGTGGTGCGCAACGAGTTCGAGTCGGGCGAGAACGATCCCTCGCGCGTGCTGCTGCAGCGCGTGATGGCGACGGCCTATCTCTGGCACAACTACGGCAACGCGATCATCGGCTCGCGTGAGGACATCGAACGGGTGCCGATCGACCGGCTGCAGGCCTTCTATCGCAAGTACTACCAGCCCGACAATGCGGTGCTGACCATCGCCGGCCGCATCGACGAGGCAAAGACCCTCGCCTGGGTCCAGGACTCCTTCGGCCGCATCCCCAAGCCTTCGCGCGTGCTGCAGCAGACCTACTCCGTCGAGCCGGTGCAGGACGGCGAGCGGCACGTGGCGCTGCGCCGCGCCGGCGACGTGCAGGTGACCGCGGCCGGCTATCACATCCCCTCGGGCGCGCATCCGGACTTCGCCGCCGTGCAGGTGCTCGCCGACGTGCTGACCAACGAGCCTTCGGGCCGTCTCTACAAGGCCCTGGTCGAAACCGGCATGGCGAGCAGCGTCTACGGCATCGCATTCGGCCTGAAGGATCCAGGCTTTGCCTATTTCGGCGCCGAGGTGCTGAAGGACCGGCCGCTGGCCGCAGCGGGCGGGGCGATGCTCGCGACGCTCGACGGCCTGGCGTCCGCGGCCATCACCACGGAGGAAGTCGAGCGCGCGAAGAACCGCTACCTCAAGGCTTTCGAGCAGACCTACAACAGCAGCGATCGCGTCGGCCTGGTGCTGTCCGACCACATCGCCAAGGGCGACTGGCGGCTGTGGTTCCTGCAGCGCGACGCGATGGAGAAGGTCACGGCCGCCGACGTCAACCGCGTCGCCGCGGCTTATCTCAAGCCGGCGAACCGCACCACGGGGCAGTTCCTGCCCGATGCGGCGCCGGACCGTGCCGTGATCCCGATCGCTCCGGATCCGGAGCAGCTGCTGCAGGGCTATGCGGGGCGCGCGGCACTCGGACAGGCGGAGGTCTTCGATGCCTCGCCCGCGAACATCGATGCGCGCACGCGCAGCGAGACGCTGCCCGGCGGCGCGTGCTACAGCTTCCTCGCGAAGTCGACCCGCGGCGCCGCGGTCGAGGCGACGATCACGCTGCGCATCGGCAGCGAGCAGGCGCTGCAGGGCAGGGCGACGGTCGCGCAGCTCACGGCCGCGATGCTGCGCCGTGGCACGCGCACGCGTA
>JADLDF010000438.1 GCA_020846815.1 Gammaproteobacteria bacterium
CCTTCGTCACGCGTCCGGCGGTGCTGTTCGCCGACGAGCCGACCGGCAACCTCGACACGGTGACGGGTGCGCGCGTCACGCAGCTGCTGTTCGACATGAATGCGAACGCCCACACGACCATCGTGCTTGTGACGCACGATCGCGAGCTCGCGTCGCGCTGCGGGCGCGTGCTGGTCATGGAAGGCGGGCGGCTCGTCTGAGGCGGTAGCGGGAAAAAGAACGCAATGGTCATGCGCGCACTGCAGCTCGCGATGCGGATGCTGGGCCGGGAGTGGAAGTCCGGCGAGCTCGGCGTGCTGCTGCTCGCGCTCACGGTCGCGGTCGCGGCGCTGACCGGGGTCGGCTTCCTCGTGAACCGCATCGGCCAGGCCGTGGATCTGCAGGCCACCGAGGTGCTGGCGGCGGACTTGCGTCTGGGATCGCCGAATCCGCTCGCCGACGATCATCTCGCCGCAGCGCGGCGCCAGGGGCTGTGGACCGCGCGCACGACCTCGGTGCTGAGCGTGGTGTTCCGCGGCGAGGTCAGCCAGCTCTCGAACATCCGCGCCGTCAGCGGCGGCTATCCCCTGCGCGGGCGGGTCGTCGTCGCGGACGAACCCTTCGGTGTCGGACGGGCGATCGAGGGCGGACCTGCGCCCGGCGAGGCCTGGCCCGACTCCAAGCTGGTCGCCGCACTCGGGGCGAAGCTCGGCGACGAGCTGTCGATCGGCGCGGTCGGCTTCCGCATCACGAAGGTGCTGATCACGAGGCCGGATCAGGGCGGCACCTTCGCCGACCTCGCGCCCAGCATCCTGATCAACGACGCAGACCTTGCCGCGACGCGGCTGATCGGTCCGGGCAGCCGCGCGCAGTTCGCGCTGCTGTTCGCCGGCGAGCGCGACGACGTCGCGGCCTTCAAGACTTACCTCGAGTCCACGCGCCGGCGCGGTGAGCGGCTGCGGGACATCACGGATGCGAGCCCGCAGATCAAGAACGCGATGGACCGTGCGGGCCGCTTCCTGAGTCTCGCGAGCCTGGTCGCGGTGCTGCTCTGTTCGATCGCCGTGGCGATGGCGGCGCGGCGCTACGTGCAGCGGCATCTGGATTCGGTCGCATTGATGAAGACGCTGGGTGCGACCCGCAACCTCACGCTCGCAGTGAGCCTGCTGCAGCTCCTGGCGGTCGCGATCGGTGCCGCGCTGCTCGGTTCGGCGATCGGCTTTGGTACCCACGAATGGCTGCTGCGCACGCTGAAGGGCCTGGTGCAGGCGCAGCTGCCGCCGGCGGACCTCGCCCCGGTGGGACTCGGATTCCTGACGGCGGTCGCGGTGCTGGGCGGCTTCGCGCTGCCGCCGCTGCTGCAGCTTTCGCGCGTGCCGGCGATCCGCGTGCTGCGGCGCGACGTCGGCCCGCCGCCGCCGCTTGTCTGGCTGGCATTCGGCCCGGCGATCGCGGCCGTGGTCTTCCTGATCTGGTGGGTCACGCGGGATCTGCAGATCTTCCTCGGCTTCGTGGCGGGTCTCGCGGCCTTCGTCACGCTGCTGGCACTCGCCGGCGTGCTGCTGGTGCGAGCGGCCTCGGGCCTGCGCGGCTCGGTCGGCGTGTCCTGGCGCTACGGCATCGCCAATCTCAGCCGCCGGCGCGGCGAGAGCGTCATCCAGATCGTCGCTTTCGGCCTCGGCATCATGGTGCTGCTGATGCTCGCGGTGGTGCGCAACGACCTGCTCGCCGACTGGCGCCGCAGCCTGCCGGCGGACCTGCCGAACTTCTTCTTCATCAACATCCCGCCGGCGGATCGCGACCCGTTCGTCGATTTCCTGCGGGACAGCGGCGCACGCACCTCGCGGGTGCTGCCGATGATCCGCGCGCGCCTGGCGCAGCTCGATGGCCGCGACGTCGAGCAGATCGAGTTCGCATCGCCGCGTGGCGAGGATTTCGCGCGCCGCGAGCAGAACATCACCTGGCAGGATGAGCTCGGCGACGACAACCGCATCGTCGCGGGCCGCTGGTGGACGGCGCAGGACCGTGGCAAGGCGCTGGTGTCGGTGGCGACGGAGGTGCAGGAGGCGCTGGGCCTCGAGATCGGCGACCGGCTGACCTTCGACGTCGCGGGCGAAGCCTACGAGGCCACGGTGGCGAGCGTGCGCAAGGTCAAGTGGGACAGCTTCCAGCCGAACTTCTTCCTGGTGTTCGCGCCCGGGCTGCTCGACGACACCGTCGGCACCTGGATGACCAGCGCGTACTTCGAGCGCCAGGAGGGCCGGACGATCGCCGAGCTGGTGCGGCGCTTCCCGAGCGTGTCGGTGTTCGATCTCGACGAGCTGCTGACGCAGGTGCGCTCGGTCATCGACAAGGCGATCCTGGCCGTGCAGAGCGTGTTCCTGTTCACGCTGTTCGCGGGCCTGGTGGTGCTGCTGGCCGCCGTCCAGGCGACGCGCGACGAGCGTCGCTACGAGAGCGCGATGCTGCGCACGCTGGGCGCGAGCCGTGCCACGGTGGCGCGGGGCGTGCTGGCCGAGTTCACGATGCTCGGCCTGCTGTCGGGTCTGCTGGCTGCGGCTGGTGCCTCGGTGGCCGGCTGGTTGCTGGCGCGCTTCGTGCTCGAGATCGAGTATGCGTTCGATCCGCTGGTCTGGGTGATCGGCCTGGTCGGCGGCGCCGTACTGGTCGCCGTGGCGGGCTGGGTCGCGACGCGCTCGGTCGTGCGGCAGCCGCCGGTCGTGACGCTGCGGGCGGGTCGATGAGCGAGCCCGACGCGCCTGCGCCCGGGCCAGTGCCGCGGCCGGAGGCGGTGACGCCGGCGGCCGTGGCCGGCAAGGCCGCAAAAGCCGGGCTGCACGTCGGGCGCAAGCTGGTCGAGAACCTGCTGCCGTCCAGTCGCGCGCGCATGGTCGGCTGGTACGACCCGAAAGTGCTCGCGCAATCGGCCTGGCTGATGACGCTGGCGAACATCTTCGGTCGCCATTCCGATTCGCGGCTGATCGAGGCGCTCGCCAGCCAGCCGCAGCGCGAGTTCGAGTTCGCCGCGGACCCGCAGAGCGGCGAGCTGTGGCTCGACTACGTCAGCGACGTGGCCGATGGTTGGAACCCGACCTTCGCGATCGCGAGCGCGATCGCGGAACCGCAGCTCGAGGTCGCGGCCGCCAGCGGCGAGCGCGTCGCGACCCGCGGCGGACAGGTGCTGGTGTTCGGCGGCGACGAGGTCTACCCCTATCCCTCGCGCGAAGCCTATGCGAGGCGCACCGAGGCGCCTTACGAGGCGGCGTTCGAGGGCGCGGGGCGCCGGCCGCAGGTGTTCGCCGTGCCGGGCAACCACGACTGGTACGACAGCCTGGTCGCGTTCTCGCGCACCTTCTGCCGCCCAGAACGGGGCTTCGCGGGCTGCACGACGCAGCAGACCCGCAGCTACTTCGCGCTGAAGCTGCCGCATGACTGGTGGCTGCTGGCGATCGATCTGCAGCTCGGTGCCGATCTCGACGAGCCGCAGGTGCGCTATTTCCGCGACGTGGTGTCGCGCATGCCGGCCGACGCGCGCGTGATTCTCTGCGTGCCGGACCCGCAGTGGATCTACGAGGCCGGCTACCCGGACCATGCCAGCTACTCGGACGATGCGCTGCGGTTTTTCGAGAAGCGCATCCTGCAGCGCAGGGTCGCGGTGTTCCTGACCGGCGACCTGCATTTCTACAAGCGCCACGAGCGCGAGGACGGCGTGCAGAAGATCGTCTCGGGCGGCGGCGGTGCGTTCCTGCACCCGACACATGCGCCGCCGACGGCGCGCCTGCGCGGCGGCTTCGTCGAGCGGGCCTGCTATCCGGACACGAAGACCTCGCGCCGGCTGACCTGGTGGAACCTGGTCTTTCCTTTCCTCAACCCGAAGTACCTGCCGATTCCGGCGGTGCTCTACATGATGTCGGCGTGGTTCGCTTCCGCGACCTTCGGGCCGAGCGACGTCGGCAGCCTGCGCTCCGCGTTCCATGCGGCGCTCGCCGGCGCGATCCGCGACCCAATCAACGGCCTGTGGCTGATGCTGTTCGTCTCGGCCTTCGTCTTCTTTACCGATACGCACGTACGCTGGTACCGCGTGCTCGGCGGCATCGCGCACGCTGTGGCGCATCTCGGCGCGGCGTTCGCACTCGGCTGGCTCGCGCTCGTGGTCACGACGCAATGGTTTGGACTGCCTTTCGGCGATATCGTGCAGATGCTGGCTTCGGCGGTGATCACCTTCGTCGGTGGCGGCATCGCCGGGTCCATCGTGCTCGGCCTGTACCTGTTCGTCTCGCTGCGCATCTTTGGGCGGCATTCGAACGAGGCATTCTCATCGCTGAAGATCCAGGACTTCAAACAGTGGGTGCGGCTGCGGATTGACGCCGCCGGCGAGCTCACGATTCTTGCGATCGCGATCGATCGCGTGCCGCGTCGCTGGAGCGAGCATCGCAGCGGCGGCCGCGGGCGCATCCAGCCGGACGACCGCGCCGCGACCGCGCCACGTCTGATCGAGATGCTGACGCTGCGTCCGCGTGGCGAGGATCGCTACGCGGTACACGGGATCGACGAACGCGGCCGCAGATATTCACGTGAAGCGCAGTCGCGCTGATCCGGGACCGTGGTCCCGAGGCGGCCCGATCAGCGCGGCCTGCGCGGCGCGACCTCGAACGACGTCCAGGCCGCCGGGCTCGGTCGGCCGCGCCAGTCCAGCCCTTCGATCGTGACGTCGTAGGTGCCGGGGCCGAAGGCCGCGCTGTTGAGCGCGATGCGCAGATGGCCGTTCGAGTCCTTGAGCACGTTGTGCAGCACGGCGACCATGCCCTGGTCGGCGCGCTCGATCTCGACGCGGAACGCCCGCGCGCCGGACCACGACAGGTCGGTCTTGATCTCGACGAGCTCGGCGCCATTGCCGCCGATGCCGAACATCGGCGAGGCCGGCGGGCCGCCGCGGCTCGGCATCACGGTCAGCGCACGGCGGCTGGCTGCCGGGTCGATCGGCCGCTCGGCGACCACGCTCTCGAGTCGCTGGATTTTCGATTCGGCCGCCGACAGACGGCTCGCGAGTACGGCGACGCCGATCAGCGCGACCAGCAGCACGCCGCCGAGCGCCGCCACGAATGCGGGCTTTTCCCAGGGCTTCTTCGGCTTTTCCGCCCAGAGCTCGGGCTGGCCGCTGGCCTCGATGAGCCGCACCGCCCGATGGACGCGCTCCGCGAGGCCCGTCTGGTCGATCAGCGCGGGGTTCTCGCGCACCTCGCGCTCGAAGTCGGCAACGCCGCGCGGCGGCAGCTTGCCGAGCAGATAGCGCTCGACGATCTGGTTCCTGTCGATGAACTCGCGATCCATCGGTTCGCGCACGGCCGGCGCCGGTGGCGAAGCGGCCACGGTGTTCATGCGGTCGGCACCGGACGGAGCATAGCGGCGATGGGCAGCAAGGACGAGCTGGTCGGACCGGAGCGGCGACGCGCCGGAGCACGGCGCAGGCCTGGGCTCGTGCCGGGCTGCTCCCCGTCGGAGCGGGCCGTCGCAGCGGCGGTGGCCGCTATGGCCCGGTACGGACGCGGCGTCCGCTGCGTCAGGGTGCGATTCAGGTAGGCGGCACGCCATTCAGGGCGCGCTGGGCGATCGCTCATGCCTGGTTCAGCCGCAGTTCAGGATGACGGCCTATCCTGCATCGCGACGCCCCGCAACGGTGCGCCGTGGCTCACACTTCCACCCGGGCGCCGACCCTTTCGGGACGCGCCGCGCGTTGAACCCCCATCCGCAGTCACCTCAGGCAGGTGTGGCATGTCGAAGTCGAGTCGAAACTCCGTCTCCAAGCGTTCGGCCCCTGCGCTCGGAGTTGCGATGGCCGTGGGCGCCGGCGTCGTCACCAGCGGCGCGGCCACCGATCGCACCGCCGAGCGCGACGCATCGCGCGACGATACGGCGATCACGATCTACAGCTCGGCCCAGCCGGGCGCGATCCCGCCCGAGCTCTACCGGCCGGTTCCGGGCGGCGGCGTGCCGAACGGCATGGCGGTTCCGGGCTATGCGATGGTGCGCCACGATCGCCCGATCCGCCTCGAGGCGGGGCGCTCGACGCTGCGCTTCACCGACGTCGCCGGCCTCATCGACCCGACCACGGTCACATTCAGCTCGCAGACCGACCCTGCGACGCGCGTGCTGGAACAGAACTTCCAGTTCGACCTGGTGAGCTCGGACAAGCTGCTGCAGAAATTCATCGATCGCCCCGTGACGGTCGAGCGCACGGTCGGCAACCAGGCGTCGAATGCCTCGGGCACGCTGCTGTCGTCCGCCGACGGCCTGGTGCTGCGGGGCAGCGACGGCTCGATCACGGCGCTGCGCGAGTACTCGGCCGTGAAGTTCCCCGAGCTGCCGGGCGGGCTGATCACCAAGCCGACGCTGGAATGGCTGCTGTCCGCGCCGCGCGGCGGCGAGCAGAAGACGCGCGTGACCTACCAGACCGGCGGCATCACCTGGTGGGCGGACTACAACCTGGTGTTCAACCCCGGCAAGGATGCCAACAGCGGCCTGCTCGATCTCTCGGCCTGGGTCAGTATCATCAACCAGTCCGGCGTCGGCTATCCGGACGCGAAGCTGAAGCTCATCGCCGGCGACGTGCACCGCGCACCGGCGGCGCCGGTCGCCTTGCCGCGTGCGATGGCCATGGCCGCCAAGACCATGGAAGCCGACGACGCGGGCTTCGCGCAGAAGGCGTTCTTCGAATTCCACCTCTATACGCTCGGTCGCCGCGCGACGCTGCCGAACAACTCGACCAAGCAGATCGAGCTGTTCGACCAGGCGAAGCAGGTGCCGGCGAAGAAGGTGCTGGTCTACTACGGCCTCACCGGCAACTACGGCTGGGACACGCCCATGATGGAGCGCGATCTCGGTCTGCCGATGAACCGCAAGGTCGACGTCTACCTCGAGTTCCGCAACGACAAAGCCGTGGGGCTCGGCGTGCCGCTGCCGGCCGGCCGCATCCGCGTCTCGCAGCTCGACAACGCCGATGGCAGCCTCGAATTCATCGGCGAGGACCGGATCGACCACACGCCCAAGGACGAAGACGTGCGCGTCAAGCTCGGCTCGGCGTTCGACGTCGTCGGCGAGCGGCGCCAGGTCGACTTCGCGGTCGACACGCGTGCGCGCTGGATGGAAGAGGAAGTCGAGGTGAAGCTGCGCAACCACAAGGACCAGCCGGTCGACGTGATCGTCAAAGAAAGTCTCTATCGCTGGACCAACTGGAGAGTTATGACAAAAACCCATGACTTCGTCCGGGAGGACGCGCGTACGATCCACTTTCCGGTGCGCGTCGCGAAGGATGGTGAAGCCGTGGTGCGCTACCGGGTGCACTACAGCTGGTAGCGCGCCGGCGGGTGAGGCGACCCGCGGCGCTGCCGGCCGCGATTCTGCGTTCCGGTCACGCCGAGGTCCACGATCCCGTGCTCCGGTTTCCCGATACCGATCGGCTGCCGCCGCCCCGCTCGGCCTACGAAGCCGAGCTGGAGCGCGGCGTCGTCGCGCTGCGTTTCCCGGCGCCGCTGGAGCGCGAGTTCCGCAAGGTTCACCTGGCGCGCATCGCCTCGCGTGTGCGTGCCTGGCAAGCGGCACTGTTGCTGGTCGTCGTTGTCTCCTGTATCTATCGCCTCGGGTTGCTCGGCGGTCTCGCACCAAACTTCGAGACCCTGCTGCGCTTGGGCGTGCTGCTGCCGGCCAGCGTGGCGATGTTCGCGGCCGCCTGGAGCCGCAGGTTTGCCACGACCTACCTGCGCACGGCGCTGTTCGGCTCGATGGTGGTGTCGGTGGCCTCGTCGGCGCTGGTCGCGCAGCTCGTTGCCGAGGGCAGCGGTTCGGCGCTCGCGTTCCTGACCACCAATGCCTTCGCGACCTTCTTTCTCGCAGGGCTGCTGTTCTTCGACGCGCTGCTCGTGGCTGCGCTCGGCGTCGTGGCCTTCGTCGCCGCGGGCTCCTTCCACGGACTAGGTGCGGTGGAGCTGGCCTACTGCGGTACGCTGCTCGCGCTCGTGGTGGCGGTAGGCACTTACATCGCGCACGGCGTCGAGGAGAGCAACCGGCGTTTCTTCCTCGAGCGCGGCCGGCTCGGTGACCTTGCCGAGCGCGACGGCCTGACGGGGCTGCGCAACCGGCGCGCGTTCGACGAGCACCTGGTCCGTGTCTGGCAGCAGAGCCTGCGCGACCGCTCGGCGATCGCGGTGCTGATGATCGACCTCGATCACTTCAAGAGCTACAACGACAGCTATGGCCACCAGGCCGGCGACGCCTGCCTGCGCCACGTCGCGCAGCTCGTGCAGGGCTTCGCGCGCCGCCCGCTGGACGTCGCCGCGCGCTACGGCGGCGAGGAGCTCGCGATCGTGCTCTACCAGGTCACGGCCGAGCACGCGCTCGCGGTCGCCGAGCAGCTGCGCGCCAGCGTCGAGGCGGCGCGCATCGAGCATCGTCAGGCGCCGGTGCGTGG
This sequence comes from Gammaproteobacteria bacterium, assembly GCA_020846815.1. Next base: position 8,444 of record JADLDF010000438.1, read on the forward strand.
TCAGGTTACGGTCAGCATCGGCCTCGCCTGGATGGAGGTCTCGCTCGAGCGCTCGCCCGACGAGGCCGTGCGGCTGGCCGATCAGGCCCTGTACGGGGCCAAGCTCGGGGGCCGCAACCTCGTGCGCATGGTCGGCTACGACGAGGTGCGGGTGTTCGCGAGCGGGCTGCGGCGGGTGCCGCTCAGCCGGCCGGTCGGTACGCCCTGACGTTTTCGTCGTTGCCCCGGGTCCAGCCGGCCACGAGCTGCGACAGGAGCGCCCGCAGCGCTTCCTCGAGGCTGGCGCCATGGCCTTCGGGCGCGCGTGCAGCGGGTGCGTCGCCGGCGCTGGCGCCCTGAACCGTTGCCACAGCCGCGTCGCGGCATACAACTGCGTGGCGCGCCGTCTCCTGTGCTAGGTTCCGCGCCTCCTATCAGGCGAGAACCATGACCCACGAGCGCCTCGGCGCCCCGTGCGCCGCAGCGGGTCCAGCGGCTGTCGCGCCGCCGACCGCGCGTCACAATCCGCTGCGCACCCGCGCCGACTGGCAGGTGGCGCGCGAGGCTGCGGCACGCGACCCCGGCGCTTTCCATGGCGCCATCGCCCGCCGCGAGCTGCACTGGTTCGATCCGATGCTCGGGCCCGATGGTGCCTGGATCTGCTTCGATGCGGACGCGGGCCGCTGGCAGGGCTTCGATGCACGCACCGGCATGCCGGTGGCGGTGCCGTACGCGGCCGATCACGAGCCCTGGACGCGCGCTTTCGACGACCGCGAGGCGCCGTTCTACCGCTGGTTCGCCGGCGGGCTCACCAATGCCTGCTTCAACGAGGTCGACCGGCACGTGCTCGCCGGACACGGCGCGGAGGCGGCGCTGCAGTTCGAGGGCGACCGCTGGGACCAGTCGCTGGATGGCGGACGCGGCGGGCCGGTCGTGTCGTACGCGGTGTCGCGCCGCCGGCTGCTGCTCGAGGTCGCAAAGTGCGCGCTGGCGTTGCGGCGCCTCGGGCTGCGGCCCGGCGATCGCGTCGCGATCAACATGCCGAACGTCCCCGAGCAGCTGTACTGGACCGAGGCCTGCAAGCGCCTCGGCATCGTCTACACGCCGGTGTTCGGCGGCTTCAGCGACAAGACGCTGTCGGACCGTATCCACGATGCAGGCGCCCGCGTCGTGATCACGGCCGATGGCGGCTACCGCAATGCCCAGGTGGTGGCGTTCAAGGAGGTCTATACCGACCCGGCACTCGATGCCTACGTGCCCGCGGAAGTCGCGATCGCGACGGTCGAGCGTGCGCTCGGCACGCTCGATGGGCTCGCGCCCGCGGTGCTCGTGGCGATCCTCGGCGGCGCAAGAGCCGCGGCACGCGGCGAGATCACGCTCGAACGCTCCGATCTCATGCGCGGCATCGGTCGTACGCTCGAGTCGATCGCCGGTCTCGATGCGGCGCAGGCGAGCCGCATCCGCATCGCCATCGCCTCGGCCCTGGTCGCCACGCCGCCGCGCGTCGAGGCGGTCGTCGTGGTGCGCCACGTCGGCATGACCGATATGCCGTGGCGTCCCGGGCGCGACCGCTGGGCCCACGAGCTCACCGACGCTGCGCTGCGCGAGCTCGCGGCGGCGGCGCGCGCGGTCGGACTGTTGCCCGCGCTCGCATCGGGCGCACCAAGTACGACGGATGCGCGGGACGCGCCGAATGCGCCAACCGCGCCGGATGCGGCTACCGCCGCACTCGAGGATGCGCTGCTCGCGCTCGACGATCGCGCGCTGGTCGCGGCCGTCTGGGCGGCGGTGCCGCCGCTGCCGGTCGATGCCGAGTTCCCGCTGTTCTTCATCTACACCTCCGGCTCCACCGGCAAGCCGAAGGGCGTGGTGCACGTGCACGGCGGCTATGTCGCCGGCGTCGCGTACACCCTGCGCATCGCTTTCGACGCCGCGCCGGGCGACGTGATCTACGTCGTGGCCGATCCCGGTTGGATCACCGGACAGAGCTACATGATCTGCGCGGCGCTGGCGACGCGCGTCACCACGGTCATCACCGAGGGCGCGCCGGTGTTTCCGAGTGCAGGCCGCTTCGCGAGCACCATCGAGCGCTGTGGTGTGACGATCTTCAAGGCCGGTGTCACCTTCCTGAAGACCGTGATGAGTGATCCGCAGAATGCCGCCGACGTGCGTGCCCGCTCGCGTGCCTCGCTGCGCGTCGCGAGCTTCTGCGCCGAGCCGGTGTCGCCGGCCGTGCAGCACTTCGGCATGGACCTCGTCACGCCCTGGTACGCCAACTCGTACTGGGCCACGGAGCACGGCGGCATCGTCTGGACGCATTTCTACGGCAACGGCGAGTTCCCGCTGCGTGCCGATGCGCACACCTACCCACTGCCCTGGGTCATGGGCGACGTCTGGGTCGCCGACGGCGAGCCCGAGCCGTCGACGGGGCGCGTCGCCGCACGGCCGGCGGCGATCGGCGAGAAAGGCGAGATCGTCGTCACCGCGCCGTATCCCTATCTCTGCCGCACGATCTGGGGCGATGCAGTGCGCTTTCGTGTCGTCGGCACGCGTATCGACCCGGTATGGAAAGGTGACTTCGAGCGCTTTGCGCGCACCTATTGGTCCCGCTGGCGGGACCGCTTCGCCTACACGCAAGGTGACTTCGCCGTGAAGCACGCCGACGGCGGCTTTTCGCTGCATGGGCGCTCCGACGACGTCATCAACGTTTCGGGCCATCGGCTCGGCACCGAGGAGATCGAGGGCGCGATCCTGCGCGACCGGCAGGTGCATGCCGATTCGCCGGTGGGCAACGTCATCGTCGTGGGCGCGCCGCATGAGCAGAAGGGCCTGACGCCGCTGGCTTTCGTGAAGCCCGCGCCCGGGCGGCGGCTCGGCGCCGACGATCGGCGCCGCCTCATCGAGACGGTGCGGCAAGAAAAGGGCGCGGTGGCCGTGCCCGAGGACTTCATCGAGGTCACGCAGTTCCCGGAGACGCGTAGCGGCAAGTACCTGCGCCGCATGCTGCGCGCGCTGGTCGAGGGCGGCGAGGTCGGCGACACTTCGACGCTGCGCAATCCCGAATCGGTGCCGGAGCTGCGTCGCCTCATCGACGCCTGGCGGGCACGCCGGCGCGTCGCCGACGAACAGCGGCTATTCGAGGACTATCGCTACTTTCGTATCGAATACCACATGCTGTCGGCACCGGCACCGGCACCGGCATCGGCATCGGCAACGCCACCAGCAATGGCACTGGCATCGGCCGCAGCGCCTGCGCGGCTCGCGCTGGTCACGGTGAACAATCCGCCGGTCAATGCGCTCAACGAACGCGCGCTCGACGAGATGAACATCGTCGTCGATCACCTCGCGCGGCGCGAGGACGTGGGCGCGGTGATCTTCACGGGCCAGGGTACCGGATCGTTCGTTGCCGGCGCCGATGTGCGCGAGCTGCTCGAGGACGTGCACACCCTCGAGCAGGCCTTGCCGCTGCCGAACAATGCGCAGCTCGCGTTCCGCAGGATCGAGGCGATGGGCAAGCCGGCGATCGCCGCGATCAACGGCGTCGCGCTCGGCGGCGGCATGGAATTCGCACTGGCCTGCCATCTGCGGCTCGCCGAGCCGACTGCGAGCCTGGGTCAGCCCGAGGTGCGCCTGAACCTGCTGCCCGGCTACGGCGGCACGCAGCGTCTGCCGCGTCTGCTGGAAGCGGCAGGCCATCCGGCCCCGCTGTTGCGCGCGCTGGAGATCGTGCTGGGCGGCCGCACGCTGTCGGCGGCCGAGGCGCGTGACGACGGCCTGGTCGATGCACTCGCCGGCGACGAGGACGTGCTGAGCCTCGCCGTGCGTCTCGCGGCCGAGTATCTGCGCGAGCCGCGAGGAGACGGCCTGGTGGCGCGCGCGTTTCAGTCGCGCCTCGCGGCGCAGTCACGGTGGCGCGATCCAGGGCGCGACGACTTCGAGACCGCACTGCGCGATCCGGAGGCGCAGCGCCTGCTCGAACAGGCGCGGCTCGTCGGCCGCGAGACCACCGCGGTCCGCATCCTCGATGCGCTGCGCACCGGCTGGACGCGGGGCATCGATGCAGGGCTCGCGCAAGAGGCGCTGCTGTTCGCCGCGGCGGTCGTCGATCCGCGGGAAGGCAAGGCCGGCATCCGCGCATTCATGGACCGGCAGAGCGCGCCGCTGCCGACGCGCCGGGCTTCCCGGCCGGCATTCGAGGACGCCGCGGTACTGGAGGCGCGCGGCGAGCTGCTGCCGGTCGGCAGCGTGTTCTTTCCCGGCGTCACGCCCCTGCCGCGTTGGCAGCACGGCCAGGCGGTGCTGCGCGATCCGCGTACCGGCGCGCCTGCGCACGGCCTGCCGCGCGAGGCCGAGCGGCCGATCCTGCTGCCGGTGCCGCGCCCGGGCGCGAACGAGGCGCTGGTCTATGTGCTCGCTTCCGAGGTCAACTTCAACGACGTCTGGGCGATCACCGGCATCCCGGTTTCGCCTTTCGACAACCACGATCTCGACTACCAGGTCACCGGCTCGGGTGGCGTCGGCCTGGTCGCGGCTCTCGGTGTCGAGTTGCGGCGCGAGGGTCGCCTCAAGGTCGGCGACCTGGTCATGATCTACAGCGGTCAGAGCGAGCTGCTGTCGCCACTCGCCGGCCGCGACCCGATGTACGCCGGCTTCGCGATCCAGGGCTACGAGACCGATACCGGCAGCCACCAGCAGTTCCTGCTCGTGCAGGGGCCGCAGCTGCATCACCTGCCGCCGGACCTGACGCTGGAAGCAGCCGGTTCCTGTGTGCTGAACCTCGGCACGATCGTGCGCGCGCTGTTCACGACCCTGCAGGTGCAGCCCGGTCGCACGATTTTCGTCGAGGGCGCGGCCACGGGCACGGGGCTCGAGGCGCTGAAGTGCGCGACGCGTCACGGCCTCGACGCGGTCGGGCTGGTGTCGAGCGATGCACGCGCACAGTTCGTGCGCTCGCAGGGCGCGGTCGGTGCGCTCGATCGCCGCGATGCGCGCTGGGCCGGTGCTTTCGTGCCCGTGCCGGAGGGCGCGGCGCAGATCGCGGCCTGGGAATCCGCGGGCGAGCCGCTGTGCGCTGCGCTGCGCGCGCAGACCGGCGACCGGCTCGCCGACTACGTGGTCTCGCACGCGGGCCAGGAGTCGTTCCCGCGCGCGTTCCAGCTGCTCGCCGACGGCGGCACGCTGGCGTTCTACGGTGCGACCAGCGGCTATGCGTTTTCGTTCGTCGGCAAGCGCGGTGCGGCGAGCCCCGACGAGATGCTGCGGCGTGCGGCGCTGCGCGCCGGCGAAGCGGTGCTGTTGTACTACGGCGTCGACGGCGCGGCGCTGCTCGATGCGGTCGGGCTGGAAGCGATCGAGGCGGTGCGTGCGCGGGGCGGCCGGTTGGTCGTCGTCACCGCGACCGATGCACAGCGCGAGTTCGTGCAGTCGCTCGGCTTCGGCGACGCTGTCCGGGGCGTGGTGTCGCTCGAGGATCTCCAGCGTCGTGAAGGCGCCGGCTTCGAGTGGCCGGCTTCGCTGCCACCGCTGCCGGATGCGAAGCGCGAGACCGCGAAGTTCAAGGAAGCCGTGCGCCTCTACCAGGAGCGGACCACCAAGCCTTTCGGCGCCGCGATCGGCCGCCATCTGCGCAGCGGCGACAATCCACGCGGCGCTCCCGATCTCGTCATCGAGCGCGCCGGGCACGATGCGCTCGCCGCCAGCAGCGCGCTGGTGAAGCCGTTCACCGGCCGCGTGGTCTACTGCGAGGACATGGCGGGCCGTCGCTACACTTTCTACGCGCCGCAGGTCTGGATGCGCCAGCGCCGCATCCTGATGCCGCGCGCGACCATTGCCGGCACGCATCTCTGCTACGCCTGGGAAGTCACGCGCATGAACGAGATGATCGCCGCCGGCCGGCTCGAGGTGACGCCGCCGACCATGGTCCCCTGGGAGGCGCTGCCGCAGGCTCACCAGGCGCTGTGGGACAACGCGCAGGCCGGCGCGAACTACGTGCTCAACCACGCGCTGCCGCGCGCCGGCCTGCGCTCGCGCGACGAGCTGCTGCAGGAATGGGCAGCGCGGAGCACGGCGCGATGAGCGGCTCCGGCCGGAAATGGAGGAGGATCCAGTGAGAGGCAGCGGCTGGAAACAAAGGAGGGGTCCAGTGAGTGGCAGCAGCTGGAAACGGAGGAACGTCCAGTGAGCGACAGCGGCCGCGGACGGAGGATGGCGCGATGACCCAGGGTGCAGGCTCGCCGGCGAGCGACGGTTGCCGCCCCGGCCGGCTCGCCGGCAAGGTGGTGCTCGTGACCGGTGCCGACGGCCACCTCGGCGGGGCGATCGTGCGGCGCTGTCTCGAAGAGGACGCGCGCGTCGCGATGGTCGGCCGCCAGCGGGCCGGACTCGAGGCGGCGCGGGCGCGGATCGCGCAGGCGCTCGGCCGCGAGTTGCCCGATGCCGAGGTGTTGCTGCTGCCGTTCGACGCCGCGGATCCCGCGCAGGCACGCCGCTGCGTCGAGCGTGTCGTCCGCAAGCTCGGCCGGCTCGACGTCCTGGTCAACAACGCCGGCTCGACCGGTCTGCGACAGCCGCTCGTCGATCTGCCGCTGACGCGGGCCGAGGTCGAGGCGCTGCGCGCCGGCGGAGCGAGTGACACCGAGACCGTCGGCGAGGCCATCACCAACGTTTTCGGACTGGTCTGGCACATGTGTCGCGCCGTCGCGCCGCATCTGCAGCCGGGTGCGAGCGTCGTCAACGTGTCGACGATCTTCTCGCGCACGCGCTACTACGGTCGTTCGGCCTACGTCGTGCCCAAGGCGGCGCTGAATGCATTTTCGCACCACCTCGCGCTGCAGCTCGGAGCGCGCGGCATCCGGGTCAACGTCGTCTATCCGGGGCCAGTGGAGGGCGTGCGCATCCACGAGGCGTTCGCGGCCATGGACGGCTTGAAGCAGGTGCCGACCGGGACCACGGCCCAGGAATTCCTCGGCACCATGGCGCTGGCGCGCGACGACGGCATGGGCGAGCTGCAGCCGGCCTTTCCGTCGGTCGAAGACGTCGCGAACACCATCGTGTTCCTCGGCTCCGACGAGTCGCGGGCGTTTTCCGCGCACGGCTTCGAGGTGACGAACGGCATGGATGTCCCGCAGGAGTCGCGCTCGACACTGATGTCGCGCCCGGACCTGCGGACGCTGGACGGCCACGGCGCCACGGTATTGGTGCTGGCCGGCGATCAGGTCGCCGATGCGCTCGCAATCGCGAGGGTGCAGGCCGGCCTGGGTGCGAAGGTGTTGCTCGGCCTCGGCTCGGCCGAGGCGGTTGCTGCCGCACGAGTCGCGCTCGGCGCGGACGGAGCGGCACGCGTGCGCGCCGCGACGCCAGCCAGTGGACGTGACGGGCAGATCGAGCCGCTGCTGTTCGAGCGCGATCGTGCCGACGCGGTGGAGGAGCTGCTCGCCGCCACGGGCGCGCAGTTCACGGCGACGCGTGGCGCGCTGCACGGCGCGGTCGTGCTGCCGGCGAGCGGCGCGGCCCGCTTCCGCGGCGCACTGCTCGAAGCCAGCGACGCCGACGTCGATGCCTTCCTCGGCAGCGAGCTCGCCGGCACGATCGCGATCGCCCGCGAGCTGACGCGCTTCTGGAAGCGGTCGGCGGTGCGCGGCGCGGCGCCACGCGCGATCTTCGTGTCGAATGGCGACGACGGCGCCGGCAATGCCCATGCGGACATCCTGCGCGCGGCCGTCGAGGCGCTGGTCCGCGTCTGGCGCGACGAGAGTGGCCGCCAGGCGCGCTCGGGAGCGCGCGCAGCCGTCGAGTGGTCGAACCAGATCCTGCGCTGGAGCAGCGCCGACACCGAGTCGCTGCCGTTCACGGCCGGTGCGGTGGCGCGCCTGCTGTTCATGAACCGGCGCATTCCGCAGATCTGCCTGTACACGCCCGCGCACATCGCCGAGGTCACCGGTGCACAGCGCTCCATGCCCGGCTGGACCGAGTCGCTGACCGGCCTGCACCTCGGCAAGTGCGTGCTGATCACGGGCGGTTCGGCCGGCATCGGCGGCCAGCTCGCGCGGCTGCTGGCGATCGCCGGCGCCAAGGTCATGATCACGGCGCGCCGGCCGGAGCCGCTGCTGGCGATGCGTGCCGCGATCGTGCGCGAGCTCG
>JADLDF010000439.1 GCA_020846815.1 Gammaproteobacteria bacterium
CGATAGCCGAGCCGCTGATCGTGATCGGCGAGCCGGATGCCGCGGCGCTGGCGCGCTGCGCGGAGCTCGGCGCGACGCTGGCGGCGGGGCTCGCGGCCGGCGTGTTCTGAACATGGGCGGCGCGGCGTTCACGCAGATGGCACGGCGGCAGAATCACACCATGCGCGACAGCATCTGCTTATTGCCCATATCCACCACGAGCGGACGTAGACCACCATGTGCAACAGCCTGATGACCTCCGTGGCGACGACGCTCCTGGCACTGTGTACCGCATGGCTCGCGAGCCCGCTCGGGCTGGCGCTGGCGGGCGAAGCATCGTCATCGGCGCAGGGCGCGAACGTGGCGCGCGCAGCCGATCCGGCCGATCTCGCACAGGCCGCGGCGCGCGCCGACCGGCTGCAGTCGGAGCTCGCAGCGCGGCTGCAGTCCGCGATCGCCGCGGCCGGGCCGGTCGGCGCGATCGATACCTGCCGACGCGAAGCACCCGCGATCGCCGCCGAACTTTCGACCGACGGCTGGCGGGTGCGGCGCGTCGGCACCCGCGTCCGCAATCCCGCGACGGGCCGTCCCGATGCCTGGGAACGTGAAGGTCTCGAGCAGTTCGCGCAGCGGCTGCGCGCCGGCGAGCCGCCCGCGCAGATGACGCGCGTCGCTGTGCTGGATGCCGCGGACGGCAGCGCGCGGCTGCGCTGGATGCGGCCGATCGTGACCGGCCCGCTCTGCCTCACCTGCCACGGCCCGGCCGAGGCACAGCCGGCCGCGCTGCGCGCCGCATTGCGCAAGAGCTATCCCGAAGACGAGGCCACGGGCTATGCAGCGGGCGAGCTGCGCGGCGCATTCTCGGTCAGCCGCAAGCTGCCGCCCTCGCGCGGCAACTCCGCGCAGGTCCGCGACGGCGCCGCTTCGCTGCCCAAGCCCGTTCCGCTGGTCATGATGGGCTCGCTGGCCCTGCGCGCGCGCATCGCGCTGCCCCCGGCGGCGGTCGCAATCGTCGAGCTGCGCGACGTCGCCGCGCCGGGTCCAGGCGACGATGGTCGCGTGGTCGCCGAACAGCGCATCCCGCTCGCGGGCCGGCAGCCGCCCGTGCCTTTTTCGTTCTACGTCGAGCGAGACACACTGCTGGCCGTGGGCCGGCACGAGCTGCGCGGCACGATCCTCATCGACGACCGCCCTGCCTGGCGCACCGCGCCGGTGCCCATCGACATCACGGTCGACCGGATCGACACCGGCGAGCTGCTGCTGCAACAGCGCCGATAAAGGCCTGCCATGAGCTCAGGCGAAACCGGTGCCAGGCGAATCGCTGCTCCAGGCACATTACGAGTAATCGACATAAGAGTCGATTACTCGTAATATCGATTCAATGTGGAGTGCGCGTCAGGCCATAGAGATCTTCCACCTGCTGTTCCTGCGGGCATTCAGCGCGCGTGTCGACAAGACCCTTTTCGCGCTCAAGGGCGGATGCAATTTGCGGTTCTTCCTCAAGAGCATCCGCTACTCGGAAGCCCTGGATCTCGACATCCGGACGATGTCCGTCGGCACACTGCGGAACAACACCGATCGACTGTTCGAAGCACCGCCATTCAAGCAGGCTCTGCGAGCACAAGGCATCGAAATTGCCAGAACCTCTCTGCCCAAGCAGACCGACACGACCCAGCGCTGGAAACTGACCCTGCGTCTCACCGAATCCGGCGTCGAGGTGCCGACGAAGATCGAGTTCTCGCGGCGCGGTCTCGAGGGCGAGAAGCTGACGGGGTCCGTGGATGCAGAGATCATCCGCAAGTACCACCTCTATCCCGTGATCGTGCAGCACTATGCCGCGCATACGGCCTTCGCCCAGAAGGTCTCGGCCTTGGCACTGCGCGAGCAAGTCCAGGCGAGAGATGTGTTCGATCTGAAACTGCTGCTGGATGCAGGGGCAGCCGGGCGGCCGCTGCCCGCGACGGCCGCAGCCCACCTCGCAACCGCGATCGACAATGCGCTCGCCATCGACTATGACGCATTCGCCGGCCAGGTCCTGGCATTCCTGGAGTCCGACTACCAGGAACACTACGGCAAACGCGAGGTCTGGGCTGAACTGCAGGAACAGGTCGTCGACGCTCTGGGGGCCCTGCGGCGATGAACCAGATCGAAGCACTGCAACGACTGCGGGCGCTCGCGACGCCAGTCGTCGAAACGCGCGACGTCACCGCGCTTCTGCAGGTCTCGCTCAGCAATGCAAACACGATCTTGCGGCGCCTTGCGCGGCAAGAAATGATCATTCACCTCAGCCGCGGTCGCTGGCTGGTGGACGAGAAGATCGACCGGCTGGCTTTGCCCGAGCTGATTTCAGCCCCTTATCCGGCCTACGTCTCCCTGCAATCGGCGTTGTTCCACCATGGGCTGATCGAGCAGATTCCATCGGTCATCTACGCCGTCACGCTGGCACGCCCCCGCCGCCTGTGCACGCCTCTGGGCACGATTTCCTTCCATCGCATGCCGCCGGAGCTCTTCAGGGGCTTCGAGCTGTCGCCCCCATCAGATGCGAAGATCGCGACGCCGGAGAAAGCCCTGTTCGACCTGTTCTATCTCGCGCCGGGGCGATCGCGCCTGTTCTCGAAGCTGCCGGAGCTCGCGATCCCGCGACGCTTTCAGTGGCAGCGCCTGAAGGAATACACGGCACGCGTGCAGTC
>JADLDF010000440.1 GCA_020846815.1 Gammaproteobacteria bacterium
CAGCGACTTCGATGCCGGGGCCTGCGCGCTGCTGGCGCAGCCAGTGCGCGAGCGCCAGCAGATGGGCGCAGAAGTTGCCGCTGTCGACCGTGGAGACGTAGCGCGGCTCGAGCGGCTCGACGCGCCGCGTGTCGTACCAGTTGAACAGGTGGCCGCGGTGCTGCTCGAGCCGCTCGATCGTCGCCAGCGTGGCCTCGATGCGCGCCAGCGCGTCGCGCAGGCCCAGCCAGCCGAGATCGCGCGCGCTCGCGACCGCGAGCAGATACAGCGAGACGTTGGTCGGCGAGGTGCGGTGCGCGGTCACCGGGTGCGGCGTCTCCTGCAGGTTGTCGGGCGGCAGGTGGTTCTCCGCAGCCGTGACCGTGGCCTCGAAGTAGCGCCAGGTGGCGCGTGCCGTGCGGCGCAGCGCCAGCACCGGCGGCGCGCGCGGGCCGGGCACGCGGTAGGGCGCATCGGCCGAGCGGCTGACGCCGAGCGCGATGACCGGCGACAGCCACCACAGCAGCAGCAGTGGCGCAGCCTCGCGCAGCGCCGCGGGCCGCAGGGCCATGACCACGGCGGCCGCGAACACCACGACGATGGTCGCGCCCTTCATCGACCAGGCGAAGGCCGACAGGCCGAGGTGCGCCTGCGCCTTCGCCTGCGCGGCGGTGACCCATTCGAGCAGGCGTCGCCGCGTCAGGAACTGGCGCAGCAGCGCGCGGCCGATCGCATCGCACATCAGCCAGGCGTTCTGCGCGAGCAGCGCCAGGGTCGCGAGCGCGTTGCGCAGGTCGACGCCGAGCCGCAGCAGCTCGGTGCGCAGCCAGGGCCGTGCCGCGCGTTCGCGCCACGCGGCCAGGAAGCGCGGCGGCACCGCCAGCAGGTCGGGCAGCAGCGCCGGCGCGAGCACCAGCGCGAGCGCGATGCCGCCGGGGATGCCGCCCGCCCAGGCCGCGCAGACCAGCAGCACGCTGGCCGGCGCCACCAGCGAGCGCCGCAGGTTGTCGAACAGCTTCCAGCGGTTCAGCAGGCCGATACCACGGCTGCGCCGGCCGGCGAGCCAGGGCAGGAGCTGCCAGTCGCCGCGCGTCCAGCGATGCAGGCGCGCCGCGCCGACCTCGGCGTGCGACGGAAATTCCTCGTAGCATTCGATGTCGCTCGCCAGCGCGGTGCGCGCGTACACGCTCTCGAGCAGGTCGTGGCTCAGCACGCGGTTCTCGGGGATGCGGCCGCGCATCGCGCGATCGAACACCGCCACGTCGTACAGGCCCTTGCCGGTATAGATGCCTTCGCGGAACACGTCCTGGTAGACGTCCGAGACCGCGCCGGCGTACGGGTCCATGCCGCTGCGGCCGCCGACGATGTCGCGATACAGCGAGCGCTCGCCGCGCCGCGGCAGCAGCGGCACGATGCGCGGCTGCACGATGCCGTAGCCGGAGACGACGCGGCCGCGCGCCGCGTCGAACACCGGCCGGTTCAGCGGGTGCGCGGCCGTGCCGACCATCTCCGCTGCCGCGTCCAGCGGCAGCCGCGTGTCGGCGTCGAGCGTGATGACGTAGCGCACGTCGCGCGGGTAGTCGAGCCGGCCGTCGGCGCCGGCGAGGAACGACCCGGCCTCGCCGCGCAGCAGCAGCGCGTTCAGCTCCTCGAGCTTGCCGCGCTTGCGCTCCCAGCCCATCCAGCAGCGCTCGCGTGCATTCCAGAGACGGCGGCGGTGCAGCAGGTAGAAGCGCGGAGCGGAGCGGCCCGCGGCCCGATCGGCGGCATTCAGGTGCTCGATGCCGTCGCGCGCAGCTGCGAGCAGCGCGGCATCGTCCGGCGCCTGCTCGGTGGGCGCATCGGCCCAATCGCTGAGCAGCGCGAAGCGGATCATCGGATCGCGGTTGGCCGCAGCATGCACCTCGAGCTGCTCGACCAGATGCCGCACCTGCGCGACGGAGTGCAGCAGCACCGGCGTCGCGAGCAGCGTGCCGCAGTCCTCGGGCAGCCCCTGCTGCAGGCCGAGCCGCGGCAGGCGGCGCGCCGGGAACACGGTCATGAGCAGCCGGTTGACCAGCGCGAGCGCGAGCTCCGAGGCCGGCCAGAGCGCCGCGACCGCGAACGCCACGCGCGCGGCGATCGAGGGTGGCGGGCCGTCGAGCGCGCCGATCCACGCCAGCGCGGCGGCGACGATCGTGAGCGTCAGGCCGGCGACCAGCAGCACGTAGCGGCCGCTGGCGTGCGGCAGCAGCGCGCGCAGCAGCCGCTGCCGCAGCGACGGCGCGACGCCGAAGCGTTGCTCGAGAGCGACGCGGCCGCCGTCGATCAGCCAGTAGCCGATGTCGCCCTGGCGGGCCGGCACCTGCTGCGGGCGGTCGGCGGCGCGCGGGGCGCGGCACAGCGCCAGCGCCGCCGCGGCGACGTCCGCCTCGGCGCGGCCGCTGCGCCTCGCGAGCTCCTCGATGGCGTCGCGATAGCGGTCGCGCGTGCGGTGGTCGGAGCGCTCGTAGCTCGTCTCGTCGAGCAGCAGCGCCTCGACCGGCGAGGAGTTGCCGAAGAACTCGCGCCAGTCGGCGGC
>JADLDF010000441.1 GCA_020846815.1 Gammaproteobacteria bacterium
CCAGGGGATCGCGCGCAGATCCTCGATGCGCTCCGAGGGCTTGCGCGACGAGGGCCGGGATCCGATGTTCAGCTCGGCGATTTCGCGGATCGGCGTCGACTCGAAGAAATACCGGGAGAAGTCCGGATCCTCGTAGACCAGCCCGCGATACGCCTGGAAGCTCGCCGCGCTGAGTGCTGCGGCCGCGTCGAGGAACACGGCGGGCACCGCGCGATGTTCGTGCAGCAGCGTCGCCTCCAGCGTGGCGGCGACCAGCGTCTCGAGGTTGCGGCGGCCGATGTCGGGGTTGCCGTACTTGGCGCCGATGACCTCGCCCTGCTCGGTCAGGCGCAGCTGTCCCCGAACGGTGCCCGGGGGCTGCGAGAGGATGGCCTGGTAGCTCGGGCCGCCGCCGCGGCCGACCGTGCCGCCGCGGCCGTGGAACAGCCGCAGCGACAGGCCATGCGACTTCCCGAGAGGTGCGAACAGCGCGACCAGCGCGATTTCCGCGCGATACAGCTCCCAGCTGCCGGTCAGCGGCCCGCCGTCCTTGTTGCTGTCGCTGTAGCCGATCATGACCTCCTGCACGGCGCCGCTGCGCGCGATCATCGGCAGGACGCCCGGCACGGCGTAGAAGTCGCGCATGATGTCCGCCGAGCGACGCAGGTCGTCGATGGTCTCGAACAGCGGCACCAGCACGAAGGCGCAGCGCGCCTGGGCATCGAGCGTGCCGCTCATCAGCCCGCTTTCCTTGAGCAGCACGAGCAGCTCGAGCAGATCGCTCGCCGACTCCGTATGGGAGATGATCGAATGGCGGATTGCCGCCGGCCCGTAGCGATGCACGCTCTCGGCCGCCGCATCGAAGATCGCCAGCTCGTCGTGTGTGGCCGTGGAGTAGCGCGCGCCGCGCACGCGCAGCGGCCGCACGTCGCGCAGCGCCGCCACGAGTCGTTGGCGTCTCGCCGGCTCGTCGAGCGCAGCATAGTCGGGTTCGAGACGGGCGACGCGCAGCAGCTCCGCGACCACGGCTTCGTGGCGGTCGGACGACTGACGCAGGTCGAGGGTAGCGAGATGGAAGCCGAAGACCTGGACGGCCCGGCGCAGCGAGCTCAGGCGCATCGGCACGAGAGCAGCGGCGGCATGCGCGCGCAGCGACTGCTCGATCACGCCCAGGTCCGCGTCGAGCTCCTCGGCCCTGGCATAGGGCATCGCAGGTCCACCGGCCCGGCGCAGCGGATCCGCCCCGGCCAGCCTCGCGAGCGTCGCGCTCAGCCGCGCATAGATGCCAATGAGCGCTCGCCGGTAGGGCTCGTCCGCGCGGTGCTCGCTGCGATCGGGCGAGCGCCGTGCGAGCTCCTCCAGCGCCGGCGTGACCGCGGTCAGCAGCGTCGACATCGACAGCTCGGCGCCGAGCTGATGCACCTGCGACAGATAGTGATGCAGAGCGACCGCGCTCTGGCGGCGCAGCGCTTCGCGCTGCGTGGCCGCGGTGACGTTCGGATTGCCGTCGCGATCGCCGCCGATCCAGTGGCCCATCCGCAGGAACGAGGCGATCGGCTGTCCGGGCAGCGCCAGCTCGAGATCGCGGTAGAGGCGCGGGATCTCGCCGAGGAACGTGGTCGCATAGTAGCTGAGTACGTTCTCGATCTCGTCGACGACCGTGAGCCGCGCCTCGCGCAGCATGCGCGTCTGCCAGATCTGGGTGATGCAGGCGCGCAGCCGCGCCTCGTTGTCGGCGAGCTCGCCGGGCCGTGCGAGGGCGTCTCTTGCGGCCACGAGCGTCGCGATCGTGCGCTCGGCATCCAGGATGCTCTTGCGCTGGATTTCGGTGGGATGGGCAGTCAGCACCGGCGAGACGACGCCGTTCGACAGCGTGCGCGCTATCGCCCCGGGCCGGTGGCCGGCGCGCTGCAGCCGCACCACCGTGCGCGCGAGCGAGCCCTCCTGGCTGCGTCCCGCGCGCTCGTGGATCTCGCGGCGACGGACGTGGTGACGGTCCTCGGCGATGTTAGCGAGGTGCGAGAAATAGCTGAACGCACGGATGACGCTCACGGCCTGGTCGATCGTGAGGCTGCGGAGCAGGCGATCGAGGCGCCTGCCGGCACTCGCATCGGATTTCAGGCGGTAGGCCACGGCGAGGCGCCGCACGCGTTCGACGAGCGCGAACGCCGCGGCGCCGTCCTGTTCGCGGATCACGTCGCCGAGTATCCGGCCGAGCAGCCGGATATCGGCGATCAGAGGTGCATTCTTGCGGGCGGCGGCGCGTTGCGCGCGATTACGGGAGATCCGTGCAGAGCGGGTCATCGATGGGCCGTCACCCGCCATGCCCGGCGCGGCATCAGCCGTTCGCCGATTGCGCAGGCGCCACGGTGCGTCGTCGCGGCATGATCACCGCCAGGAAGACCGCCAGCAGGAACGCGGCCAGCACGATGGTCATTTCCATCGCGTAGTCGAGCGGCTTCGACCAGAACTCGTCGTAGAGTCCCCATTCGTGCGCGATCTCCACGCTGGTCCAGAAGAGTCCGGCGGTCGGTATGGCGTAGCGGATGGCGGCCATGATGCGCGTGAAGCGCGCCAGACGCAGCAGCAGGTAGAACGTCCACAGTATCAGGCCGAAGCTCGCGACGTAGGTCACCGGGTGATGTGGGCCGAGGAAGCGCTTGTCGACGAGGAAGAGCGAGACCGCATAGCAGAACCAGATGACGTAGAGCACCTCGAGGAAGGTGATGCGGGCGAAGTTCCGGTCCGCTGCCGAGGCGGGCTTGCCGGCATCGAATCGCACCGCGCGCTGGATCCAGAGGAAGGCGTTGCAGCGCGTGTCGCGGTTGAACACGAAGAACGGCAGGGTCGCCATCAGCAGCCCTACGGTAGCCTGCACGAACAGCAGGCTCGCAGTCAGGATGCGCTCGCCGTCCACGACCAGCGGGCCCATGTTCATGTAATCAGGATTGAAGCGGAACGCCAGCTCGATCCAGCTGCTCCAGATCAGATGGGCTGCGACGAATCCCAGCCAGGTGCCGAGCGTCTCGGAGTTGCGCATGGCGCCATAGACGACCATGAGGACCGCGATCGCGCCTATGCCGATGCTGATGGCCGTCTCGTGGCCCGGGGGGAAGCCATCCACGATCAGCGTCAGCATGCTGTGCATCAGCGGCACGATGCCGAGCACGGCGACGAAGGCGAACGCGCCGACGAACGGCGGACGATACAGGCGGCCGAGCGGGCCTTCTGCCAGAGGGCTTGCGATGCGATCGTTCGAAGGATTGCTCGCGGACATTCTTCTTCCCCCCCAATCGATGATGTCGGCCGGCTGAAAGTATAGTGTCGGCCACGGCAGCCGTAGCCAAGCCCATGTAGCCTACGCACAACCCCTTAAGGAGAACGATTCGTATTTCTGGCTACGATGAAGCGATGATGAAACCCTGGGTACCGACATGGACTGGCCCGGTCGGGGGGCGGACGGTCCTCGCGCCACCGGCGCGCCGTCCGTCGGTCGGGCGGGCGTGATGACCTGGTGGTGGAAGGCATTGGGTGGTGCGGCGCTCGCCATCGCGGCCATAGCGATCGTCGTGCCGCTGCTGCCGACGACGCCGTTCGTGCTGCTCGCGGCTGGAGCGTTCGCTCGCGGCTCACCGCGTATCCACGCCTGGCTGACGTCCCATTCACGATGGGGGCCGATCATCGACGCATGGCGTCGCGACGGCGCGATTCCCGGCGCGGCGAAGATCACGGCCATGGTGCTCCTGCTGGGATCGGCGGCGTCGGGCTGGTTCGCCGGCTCGCCGCCGACATGGCTGCTGGTTCACGGCCTCGTCATTCTCGCGGCCGGGACCTGGATCCTGACGAGGCCTACCGCGAAGCTGCTGGGGGTGCAGGAGGCTCGATCAGAAGAACCATCCGGTGCGGAACGACACGCCCACGACCACGAACAGCACCGACATCAGGGTCACCGGAACGATATGCCAGGCCAGTGAAGCCAGCCGGCTCGCGTCGAGCTTCGGTATGAGCCGCAGCCGCGCATCGATCGCGAAGACGGCGGTCAGGAGCAGCAGGCCGAGCTTCAGGCCGATCAGCCGTCCGACCGGGTCGCCGAAATCGACCCAGCGCGTCACGTCCGGCGACAGCGAATGCGCGAGCATCAGGCCCGTGATCACCTGGATCAGCAGAGCGGGCAGCCCGATGCGTTCGTAGGCGGACTCGAACTGCAACAGCTCGGCCGCCGAACGGCTGCGCAGCACGCGCGGCAGGATCGCCAGTGCGAGTATCAGATGACCGCCGGTCCAGACCGTCGCGGCCAGCAGGTGCAGGAACAGGGTCAGGTTGCGCATGGGTGTGCACTGTGACGACGGCGACGTCCCGGTGCCATACTGGGTTTACGAAAGCGCATCGATGGCCGCGGCGCAGGCTCCCGGCTCCCAATGGCGGTCGGGACGGCGGGCGGCCTCAAGGGCTTGGTAACCCATCGTGGCGTCCCCATAGTCTCCCTCTGCTCCGGCCTTTCGCCGCAGCCCGCACAAGGAGGATGTGGATGAAGAAGGTCCTCGGTCTGCATGGCAACCGCAGCCAGCACTGGGTCGGTGACGGCTTTCCGGTACGTACGCTGTTTTCCTACGACACGCTCGGGCGTCACGCGAGCCCCTTCCTGCTCCTCGACTATGCGGGGCCGGCGGTGTTCGCAGCGGCGTCGCGGCCGCGCGGCGTCGGTGAACATCCCCACCGCGGTTTCGAGACCGTGACGATCGTCTATCAGGGTGAGGTCGAGCACCGGGATTCCACCGGCGCCGGTGGGCGCATCGGTCCGGGCGACGTGCAGTGGATGACCGCCGGCAGCGGCATCCTGCACCAGGAGTACCACTCGCCGGAGTTCACGCGAGGCGGCGGGACGCTCGAGATGGTGCAGCTCTGGGTCAATCTGCCCGCCCAGGACAAGATGACCGCGCCGCGCTACCAGACCGTGCTCAACGCCGACATTCCCGTGGTGGCGTTGCCGGAGCAGGCCGGGTCGTTGCGGGTCATCGCCGGGGACTACCTCGGCCAGCGGGGCCCGGCGCAGACCTTCACGCCGGTCGACGTCTGGGACCTGCGCCTCGAGGCGGGTCGCGTCGTGGAGCTGTCGCTTCCCGAAGGCCGCAACGTCGGCATCGTCGTGCTGCGCGGCGTCGTGCAGGTCAACGACTCGCAGATCGCGCGCGAAGCCCAGATGGTGCTGCTCGATCGTGCCGGCACACAGGTGCGCCTGGAGGCCAATGGCAGCGCGGTGCTGCTGCTGCTGAGCGGTGCGCCGATCGACGAGCCGATCGCAGGCTACGGGCCGTTCGTGATGAATTCCCGCGCCGAGATCGAGCAGGCGATCCGCGACTTCGAGAGCGGCCGGTTCGGGCGGATTCCGCCGGTGGAGGCGGGCAGCCGCGGCGCGGCGCCGGTTCCGGCGTCGGCGTGAGCGTGATCGCGGTGCACCGATCCTGGTGCGGCGCCGGATACAGCGGCGAAGGCCGGCCGGGTGATCGTCAGGTCCCCGGCCGCCAGTCGCTGTGCAGGGCGAGGCGCAGCATCAGGCGCTCGCCGGTGTAGTCGGAGTTCGGGCTGTGCTGCACGGCCCGGTTGTCCCAGAGCATCAGCGACTTGTTGCGGTAGCGGAAGCGGCAGCAATAGCTGTCCCGGATGCCGTGACGTTTCAGCATGTCGAGCACCGCGCGGCTCTCCTCGGGGTGCAGACCCTTGATCGCGTGCGCGCAGGTAGTAGAGGCCCGGCAGGTCCGCCTTGTGCAAAAAAACGCAGCTTCGCCGCCCGAAAGACTCTCCCAGAGCTCTTCGTTGAGCGCGAGTCGCTCTTCGACACTGAGCCGGTCGATTCCGAGAGCTTTCAGGTCAACTGCCACAGCCATACGCTACACCCGCAAGGTGAGGGGCGTTTGCGCTGACCGGAGAGTCGGTCGGGCTGGGTCGGTGTACGCCCGGGATTTTGGCAGGCAGCAGGTGAGTGCGGTGTGCGCTGGTGGCAGCGGGCAGGGCGGGGGATTCAGGGTGCGGCGTCAGACCGGTTGGCTGCCAGGCCGCCCATCTGGCGGGCTTTGGGCTGGCGGTAA
>JADLDF010000442.1 GCA_020846815.1 Gammaproteobacteria bacterium
CGTACCGCGGTCTGGCCGCCCTGCAGCAGCAGGTTCGCGCTCAGTGCCAGCACGGCCACGGCGACGAAGCCCATGCCGAGCTGTGCGCCGACGCCGAGGCTGACGCGCGCCGGCACGAGCGTACGCACGCGTCCACGGTCGGCGGCCATCGTCCCGGCCGGGACGATGGTGGCGTCGCCGCTGCCCGTGGCGCGAGCGGATGCATCGCGGGCAGACGTCGGGGACTGTGGCGCCTCCGGCAGGGGTGGGGACGCGTCGCGCTTGAGGAACATGCGGCTCCGGCAGACGGAAGACCTTTGACATTGTTCCGTCGGAAATCCGCCGTTGCCCGACCTGCACCGCAATTCGTGCATCGGGTCGCGCGCCGTATCGCGCAAAGCAGAACTGCGTCACAGGGGTCGCGGCAGGTAGACAGGCTGCGAGCATCGATGAGGCCCGGGCGGTACGACGCGCGAGCCCGATGCGACGACCCCGGGCCTGCCGCGGCTCGTCCCGGCAGGCAGGTGGCGCGGTGCGCGGAACCAGCGCCCGATTCCGTCGTCGCCGGCTTGCGACGTCGTTTTTCCATGACACAGGTCACACAGCGCGCGCCGCCGCGGGCGATATGTTGCCGTGGTCCCGTGCCCCCCGAAGCAGGATGCCCCGATGTCCGAGCCCTCCAGCAGCTTGCTGACCGACGCCCCGACGGTCGATCTCGCCGAATTCGGCTCGCGTCTTGCGAAGGCCACGGGTGGGCTGCGCGTCAAGGCCGTGTCGTGGCACGACGCCGACGGCCGCGTGCTCTGGTCCAGCCAGCCGCTGCTCGGCATCGAACAGCGCGAGGCGATCCGCGACGCGCTGGAGGGTTTTTCGGGCGCGGGTGCGCGGCTGCGCGTCGACCGCAATCTCGGCGACAACCAGACCGCCGTGCTGCTGCGCGCGGCGGACCGTGAGGGCCGCACCGTGGGCTTTGCGATGCTGCTGCTCGATTCGCGCGTGCTGCTCTCCAAGGGCCGGGGGGCAGACCTGCCCGTGCCGGCGCTGCAGATCGTCCACGAGTACGGTCGTCTCATCGCGCCGCGCTCGCGCCCGGTGCCGAAGCTGCCGGCGAGCCGCTCGCGCGATGCGGAAGCGGCGCTGAAGGCGCCCGAGGCCGCGCCCGCGCCACAGTCCGAGGCCGCCGATCCCGAATGCGACTATGCGATGCTGCGCGAGCTCAACCTTTCGCTGCACGTACAGCCGCTGCTGCCGCTGCGTCCGAACTCGCGCGTGCGCCGCTTCGAAGTGCTGCTGCGCTCGAAGGACGAGGGCGCCGAGGCCGACACCGCTCCGGTCGCGATCCTCGAGCGCGCCGCCGCGAAGGGCCTTGGCACGGTGCTCGACCGCCGCGTCATCACCCAGCTCGTCGAGGCGCTCGGCAAGCGCTCCGACCTCGTCGTCGACGGGCCGAGCCTGTTTTCGGTGAACCTCTCGGCGACGGCGCTGCAGGACGAGCACTTCCTGAAATTCGTCGAGAGCACGCTGGACCGCGCAGGCCTGCCGCCGGCGATGCTCGCCTTCGAGATCCAGGCTGCGGCGCTCGCCAGACGCCGAGGGCCGGCGAACCGCGTCGCGCAGCAGCTGCAGGCGATCGGCTGCGGCCTGGTCATCGACGATTTCGCGATGGCCGACGGGCAGATCGACCTGCTGCGACTGCCGGGTGTGCGCATGGTGAAGCTCGATCCGAAGCTGACCCGCGAGGCGACCGAGGAAGTGTTCTCGCAGGCCATGGTCGCCGCGGTGACCCAGATCGCGCGCGTCTGCGGCTTCTTCACGGTCGCGAAATCGGTCGAGTCCGATGCGATGCGCGATCACTGCCGTTCGCTCGGCCTCGACTTCATCCAGGGCTTCGCCGTGTCCGGGCCCGCGCCGCTCGAGTCCATTCCCTCGCTCGAGGAGATCGCCGTCTCCTGAGGCGCATCGCGCGCAGCCGCCTTCAGGCCGCGAGCGCCGCGACCTTGACCTGGTTGCGTCCCGAGTTCTTGGCCGCGTAGACCGCGGCATCCGCCCTGGAGATCAGCTGCTCGCCCCAGACCCCGAGCGTTTCGCTCGAGGCGACGCCGATGCTGCAGGTCAGGCGGATCGGCGTCCCGAAGCCCTCGACTTTCAGGTCCGCGACGCGCTGCAGGATGCGATCGGCGATCGCCTGCGCGGCGCCGGCATCGGCGCTGCTCAGGATCACGACGAATTCCTCGCCGCCGTAGCGGCCGATGACGTCGGACTGGCGCAGCTCCGCCTGGATCGGGCGGATCACGGCGAGCAGACAGGCGTCGCCGGCCTGATGACCCCAGGTGTCGTTGATCGCCTTGAAGTGGTCGAGATCGATGAACAGCAGCGAAATCGGCAGCTCGCGCGCGCGCGCGCGCCGGCAGGCGGCGTCGAGACGCTCCAGCAGCGAGCGGCGGTTCAGCACGCCGGTCAGCGGATCGGTCTGGGCGCGGCGCTCGGCATCGCTGAGCGCGCGCCGCTGCTCGCGCAGCCGGTCGGCGACGCCGAGCGCGACGAACACCGCGGCCATGACCATCGATGCCGGCAGGCCCCAGGCGAGGGTCCACGGGTCGCTGCTGGACACGAGGAAACCTCCGGCCGTCGCGATCGTCGAGACCTCGAGCAGCGTCCAGGCGACCAGGAACCAGCCGGCCGCACGGCTGCCGCGGCGCCAGGCGAGCGAGGCGACGACCAGCGTGAAGGCGGCGGCGCCGAGGAACATGAGGTTGCCGATGCTCGCGACCTGGCCGCCGAGCCCGAACAGGTGCGCGACGTTGGCGAACGCCAGCACGACGAAGGCGATCGCGAGGCCGCCGAAGGTGGCGTAGATGCGGGGCCAGAAGCGCCGCAGATCGGCGATCTCGCGCACGAACAACGCTGCGGCGGCGCCGCTGAGCGCAGCCGGCACATTCCAGGCATGCGCGGCCAGCGGCCGGGCCCACTCGAGCAGCGGCCAGTCGAAGCCCTGGCCGGACAGGAACGCGACGTACAGCGACTGCAGCGAGAACAAGGTCGCGTAGAGCACGAACAGGCGATCGGGGAGGATGAACCAGATCAGCAGCGACGCGAGCGACATCGCCAGGAGCGCTCCGACCGCCGCGGCGATGACCTGCGACTGGCGCGACGCATTGGCCAGCGTCGGCCCGAGACTCACCACGCTGGGCTGCAGCTCCTCGGCACCGCTGCCCAGGGGCACGACCCGCAGGTACAGCGGCAGGCCCGGTTGCCATGCGGCCGGAAACGCGAACAGCACGTCCTCCCGTCCACGGAAGGTCGTCCAGCCGGCGATGCGGTCGAGGCGCGAGCCGCCGCTGGCCTCGGGCGCGTAGGGCTCGAGGCCGAAGTGCCAGCCCTTGCGGGCGATCAGCGCCGGCACGCCGTCGCCGGGCGGAAGGTCGGCGGCGTCGAGGCGCAGCCAGTACGGTCCACCGCGCAGGCGCGTCGCGCGGAATTCGTAGGGGCCGAAATCGCCGTCGAGGCGGCCCGAGGTCACGGTGGCCGCGTCGGCGGCGGAGAGGCGCGGATCGAGCACCGTCGCGCGTATGTTGGCGGGGCCCGGGGCGAAGACACTGCGCTTCGTACCTGCACCTGTACGCGCAGCTGCGCCCGTGGCCGCCTCCGCGGCCGTAGCCGTGGCCCCATCCACCTGCTGTGCGCGAGCCACGCCGCCACCGCTGGCGATCGCGAGGCCGAGACAGCTGATTGCGAGCAGCCGTCGCAGCATCTTCGCGCCTACACCTCGATGCCCTGCGAATGCAGGTAGTCGTCGTAGCCGCCGCGGAAATCGACCAGCGTGCCGCCGGCGCGGATCTCGAGGATCCGGCTGGCCAGTGCGCCGACGAACTCGCGGTCGTGGGAGACGAACAGCAGCGTGCCGGGATATTTCTCGAGACCGATCTGCAGCGACTCGATCGTCTCCATGTCCATGTGGTTGGTCGGCTCGTCCAGCAGCATGACGTTCGGCCGCAGCAGGGTCAGCTTGCCGTACATCATGCGGCCTTTCTCGCCGCCGGAGAGCACGCGCACCGA
>JADLDF010000443.1 GCA_020846815.1 Gammaproteobacteria bacterium
CGTACCGCGGTCTGGCCGCCCTGCAGCAGCAGGTTCGCGCTCAGTGCCAGCACGGCCACGGCGACGAAGCCCATGCCGAGCTGTGCGCCGACGCCGAGGCTGACGCGCGCCGGCACGAGCGTACGCAAATGCTCACGGCCGGCGACCGCCGTCCCGGCCGGGACGGCGGTGACGCCGTCGCCACCCGTGGCGCGAGGGGATGCGCCGCGGGCAGACGTCGGGGACTGTGGCGCCTCCTGCATGGGTGGGGACGCGTCGCGCGTGAGGAACATGCGGCTCCGGCGGACGGAAGACCTTTGACATTGTTCCGTCGGAAATCCGCCGTTGCCCGACCTGCACCGCAATTCGTGCATCGGGTCGCGCGCCGTATCGTGCAAAGCAGAACTGCGTCACAGGGGGCGCGGCCGGCAGACAGACCGCGAGCATCGATGGGGCCCGCGCCTGGCCGGTGGCGGGCGCAGCGCACGTCGGCCAACTACCAGCCGAGCATGCCGGTGGCCCGAGCCTGCCTGGGTGGCACGACACGCGAGCCCGATGCGACGCCCCCGGGCCTGCCGCGGCTCGCCCCGGGCAGGTAGGCGGCGGTGGTGCGCGGAACCAGCGCCCGATTCCGTCGTCGCCGGCTTGCGACGTCGCTTTTCCATGACACAGGTCACACAGTGCGCGGCACCGTGGGCGATATGTTGCGGTGGTCCCGTGCCCCCCGAAGCAGGATGTCCCGATGTCCGAGCCCTCCAGCAGCTTGCTGAGCGACACCCCGACGGTCGATCTCGCCGCATTCGGCTCGCGCCTCGCGAAGGCGACGGGCGGGTTGCGCGTCAAGGCGGTGTCGTGGCACGACGCCGACGGCCGCGTGCTCTGGTCCAGCCAGCCGCTGCTCGGCATCGAGCAACGCGAGGCGATCCGCGACGCGCTCGAGAGCTTCTCGGGCGCGGGTGCGCGGCTGCGCGTCGACCGCAACCTCGGCGACAACCAGACCGCCGTGCTGCTGCGCGCCGCCGACCGCGAGGGCCGCACCGTCGGCTTCGCGATGCTGCTGGTCGATTCGCGCGTGCTGCTCTCGAAGGGCCGGGGTGCCGACCTGCCGGTGCCGGCGCTGCAGATCGTGCACGAGTTCGGCCGTCTCGCCGCGCCGCGCCCGCGCCCGGTGCCGAAGCTGCCGGCGAGCCGTTCGCGCGACGCGGAAGCGGCGCTCAGGGCGCCCGAGGCCGCGCCCGCGGCGCAGTCCGAGGCCGCCGAACTCGAATGCGACTATGCGATGCTGCGCGAGCTCAACCTCTCGCTGCACGTGCAGCCGCTGCTGCCGCTGCGCCCGAACTCGCGCGTGCGTCGCTTCGAGGTGCTGCTGCGCTCCAAGGACGAGGGCGCCGAGACCGACTCTGCTCCGGTTGCGATCCTCGAGCGCGCCGCCGAGAAGGGCCTCGGCACGGTGCTGGACCGTCGCGTCATCACCCAGCTCGTCGAGGCACTCGGCAAACGTTCCGATCTCGTCGTCGACGGGCCGAGCCTGTTCTCGGTGAATCTGTCGGCGACGGCGCTGCAGGACGAGCACTTCCTGAAGTTTGTCGAGAGCACGCTCGGCCGCGCGGGCCTGCCGCCGGCGATGCTCGCCTTCGAGATCCAGGCCGAGGCGCTCGCCAAGCGCCGCGGCTCGGCGACGCGCGTCGCGCAGCAGCTGCAGGCGATCGGCTGCGGCTTGGTCATCGACGACTTCGCGATGGCCGACGGCCAGCTCGACCTGCTGCGCCTGCCGGGCGTGCGCATGGTGAAGCTCGACCCGAAGCTGACGAACGGGGCGACTGCGGACGTGTTCTCGCAGGCGATGGTGGCCGCGGTGACCCAGATCGCGCGTGTCTGCGGTTTCTTCACGGTCGCGAAATCGGTCGAGTCCGACGCGATGCGCGATCACTGCCGCTCGCTCGGCCTCGACTTCGTCCAGGGCTTCGCCGTCTCCGGGCCCGCGCCGCTCGAGTCAATTCCCTCGCTCGAGGAGATCGCCGTCTCCTGACGCGGATCGCCGACGCTGCACATCGGCGCAGGACAAGTCCCCGCGCCAGCGCATGCGGCCGCCTTCAGGCCGCGAGCGCCGCGACCTTGACCTGGTTGCGACCCGAGTTCTTGGCGGCATAGACCGCGGCGTCGGCCCTGGAGATCAGCTGCTCGCCCCAGACTCCGAGCGTCTCGCTCGAGGCGACGCCGATGCTGCAGGTGAGGCGGATCGGCGGCCCGAAGCCCTCGACTTTCAGGTCCGCGACGCGCTGCAGGATGCGGTCGGCGATCGCCTGCGCGGCGCCGGCGTCGGCGCTGCTCAGGATCACGACGAATTCCTCGCCGCCGTAGCGGCCGATGACGTCGGACTGGCGCAGCTCGGCCTGGATCGGGCGGATCACGGCGAGCAGACAGGCGTCGCCGGCCTGGTGGCCCCAGGTGTCGTTGATCGCCTTGAAGTGGTCCAGATCGATGAACAGCAGCGAAATCGGCAGGTCGCGCGCCCGCGCCCGCCGGCAGGCGGCGTCGAGACGCTCCCGCAGCGCGCGGCGGTTCAGCACGCCGGTCAGCGGCTCGGTCTGGGCGCGGCGCTCGGCATCGCGGAGCGCGCGCCGCTGCTCGCGCAGCCGGTCGGCGACGCCGAGCGCGACGAACACCGCGGCCATGACCATCGATGCCGGCAGGCCCCA
>JADLDF010000444.1 GCA_020846815.1 Gammaproteobacteria bacterium
AGGCCTGGCCGCGCGTCGCGGCGCGCGCCGTGTCGGTGCCGACGCGCAGCCACCCGCGCAACGAGCGGCTGCGCATGCGCGTCGCCGTGCAGCTCGGCGGGCTCGAGCCCAAGGACCTGCGGGTCGAATTCATCGCGCGGCGCGTGCTGCCCGAGACCTCGCGCGAGACCGTGCCGCTCGCCTCCTACCGCGAGCCGCTGCACGCGCGCGACTGGCGCGAGCCGCTGCGCGCCACGGAGGAGGTTGAGCCGGACGGCTCGGTGATCTACGCGCTCGACGCACCGACCGTAGCCTGTGGTCAGTTCCAGGGCGCGATCCGCGTGTTCCCGTCCCACGAGCTGCTGACGCACCCGTACGAGCTCGGCCTGATGAAGTGGATGGAAGGCGGCTCGCCGCCGCCCGTCCCAGCGTGTTCGCTGGAGGAACCAAAATAAATCCGATCTATTTCGACGCGGGTACCAGCAGCAGCGCGCCGAGCGGCGGCAACGTCAGCGACAGCGAGTGCGCCTGCCCGTGCATGGGTACGGGTTCGGCCGCGAGCGGCCCCGGGCCGTTGCCGAGGTTGCTGCCGCCATAGACCGTGGCGTCCGAGTTCAGGCACTCGCGCCAGGCGCCGCCGCGCGGCACGCCGACCCGATAACCCGGCCGTGGCACGGGCGTGAAGTTCAGCACCGCCAGCAGCGGCTCGCCGTCGGCGAGGCGCAGCCAGGACAGCACCGACTGCGCGCGGTCATCGCAGTCGATCCAGCGGAAGCCCTCGGGTTCGAATTCGTAGCGGTGCAGGCGCGGATCCTGCACGTAGAGGCGGTTCAGGTCGGCGACCAGCGCCCTGATGCCGCGATGCTCGGGGTGCTCGAGCAGCCACCAGGGCAGGCCGACCGCGCTGTTCCATTCGCTGGTCTGCGCGAACTCCCCGCCCATGAATAGCAGCTTCTTGCCCGGAAAGGCCCACTGGTAGGCATACAGCAGCCGCAGGTTCGCGAACTGCTGCCAGCGGTCGCCCGGCATCTTGTAGACCAGCGGCTTCTTCAGGTGCACGACCTCGTCGTGCGACAGCGGCAGCACGAAGTTCTCGCTGTAGGCGTACATCATCCCGAAGGTCAGCTTGTCGTGATGGTACGGGCGATGGATGGGGTCGTAGGCGAGGTAGGCCAGGGTGTCGTGCATCCAGCCCATGTTCCACTTCATCGAGAAGCCTAGGCCGCCGGCGTCGGTGGGCCGCGAGACCAGCGGCCAGTCGGTCGATTCCTCGGCGATGACCACGGCGCCGGGGCAGCGGCCGTGCACGACGGCGTTGAGCTCGCGCAGGAAGTCGATGGCCTCGAGGTTGTGGTTGCCGCCGTACTTGTTGGGGACGAAGTCGCCCTGACGGCGGCTGAAGTCGAGGTAGAGCATCGAGGCGACCGCGTCGACGCGCAGGCCGTCGAAGTGGAATTCCTCGAGCCAGTAGAGCGCGCTGGAGATCAGGAAGGAGCGCACCTCGTGGCGCTCGTAGTTGAACACCAGCGTGCCCCAGTCCTTGTGCTCGGCCTTGCGCGGGTCGGCGTACTCGTAGCAGGCGCTGCCGTCGAAGTTCGCGAGGCCGTGGGCGTCGCGCGGGAAGTGGCCCGGCACCCAGTCGAGCAGCACGCCGATGCCGGCCTGGTGGCAGTGGTCGACCAAATAGCGCAGGTCGTCGGCCGAGCCGTGGCGCGAGGTCGGCGCGAAATAACCGGTGGTCTGGTAGCCCCAGGAGTCGTCGAGCGGATGCTCGGTGATCGGCAGCAGCTCGACGTGCGTGAAGCCGAGCTCGCGCACGTACGGCACCAGCTCGTCGGCGAGCTCGCGGTAGGTCAGGAAGCGGTCGTCCTCGCCGCGGCGCCAGGAGCCGAGGTGCAGCTCGTAGATGCTCATCGGCGCGTGCAGCCAGTCGCGCCGCGCACGCGTCTCCATCCAGGCAGCGTCGCCGAACTCGTGGTCGGGCGGCGGGGCGACGACCGAAGCGGTCGCGGGCCGGCGTTCGGTGGCGCGCGCCAGCGGGTCGCTCTTGAGCAGCAGCTCGCCGCTGTGGCGGTTGCGGATCTCGAACTTGTAGAGCTCGTGCGTGCCGATGCCGGGCAGGAACAGCTCCCAGGTGCCACTCGCGCCGCGCGAGCGCATCGGATAGCGGCGGCCGTCCCAGCGGCAGAACGGGCCGACGACGCTGACGCGCACCGCATCCGGTGCCCAGACGGCGAACAGCGTGCCGTCCACACCGTCGAGGCACGTCGGCCTCGCCCCGAGGGTCTTCCACAGGCCGAAGTGGCGGCCCTCGTTGAAGAGGTAGAGATCGTGGTCGCTGAGCAGCGGCTCGACGAAGGCGTACGGATCGACCTGCTCGTGATGCCGCCCCTGGTCGTCCCACCAGGCGAGGCGAGGGCGCGGCGGCAGCTCCGCGCGCGAGCCGACCCAGACGAAGAAGTCCGTGCCGGGCAGGCGCACGGCCTCGTGGCCGCCCTCGAGCTCGAGGCGCGCGCACAGCGGAACGTGCGCGAGCACACGAACGCGGTCGTCCGCGAGCCGATGGGGGCCGAGGACGCCGTGCGGATCATGATGCGTGCCCGCGGCGAGGCGCGCGAGGTCGGACTCGAGGCCCTGCAGCGCGGCCGCGATCGCCGGATCGACGCCCCGCCACGGGGGCGGTGCGGGGCGCGCCGGGTTCCGGTCCGCCGTGACAGCGTTCTCAGGGGTATCGAGCGGATCGGGCAGCGGCTTCGCCATTCCCCTAATATAGAATCTTCGCGGACCTCGCAGACCCGAATTTCCCGGAGTTCCCTTGCGCAGCACGAAACAACCGGCGCGTGCCTCCTCCGGCCGCTACGTCAGCCGCCTCACCAGCGGCACCCTCGCGGTGATCATGGCG
>JADLDF010000445.1 GCA_020846815.1 Gammaproteobacteria bacterium
ATCGACTCCCGGGCGGCCCATCGAAGAGGTAGCGATGTCCCTGACGATCGGAGTGCCCCGAGAGACCTTCGCGGGCGAGAAGCGCGTGGCCACGGTGCCCGAGGTGGTCGAGAAGCTCCTGAAGCTCGGCTTCGCGGTCGCGGTCGAGAGCGGCGCCGGAGCAGCCGCGAACTTCGGTGACGATGCCTACCAGGCCGCCGGCGCGCGGATCGTCGGCAGCGCCGACGAGCTCTGTGCCGCTTCCGACATCATCTTCAAGGTGCGCCCGCCGAGCGCCGACGAGGCCGGCCGGCTCCGCCCCGGCAGCACGCTGATCGGCTTCATCTGGCCCGCGCAGAATCCCGAGCTCATGCAGCAGCTCGCCGGCAGGCAGGCCACGGTGCTCGCCATCGACTGCCTGCCGCGGCAGTTGTCGCGTGCGCAGAAAATGGATGCGCTGACTTCCACGGCCGGCGTCAGCGGCTATCGCGCGGTCATCGAAGCCGCGCACGCCTTCGGTCGCCCCTTCAATGGCCAGATCACGGCTGCGGGCAAGATCCCGCCTGCGAAAGTCTTCATCGCCGGCGCGGGCGTTGCCGGTCTCGCTGCGATCGGTGCCGCCGCGAACCTCGGCGCGATCGTGCGCGCCAACGACACGCGCGCCGAAGTCGCCGACCAGGTCGTCTCGCTGGGCGGGGAGTTCGTCAAGGTCGACTACGAGGAGGAGGGCTCGGGCGGCGGCGGCTATGCCAAGGTCATGAGCGAGGGCTTCCAGGCGGCGCAGCGCGAGATGTACGCGAAGCAGGCCCGCGAAGTCGACATCATCATCACGACGGCCCTGATCCCGGGCAAGCCTGCACCGCGGCTCATCACTGCCGGGATGGTGAAGAGCATGCAGCCCGGCAGCGTCATCGTCGACATGGCGGCCGAGCAGGGCGGCAACTGCGAGCTGACCGTGCCGGGCGAAGCCGTCGTGCGCCATGGCGTGACGATCATCGGCTACACCGATCTTCCGAGCCGCCTCGCGCGGCAGGCCTCGACGCTCTATGCGAACAACCTGCTGCGCCTGACCGAGGAGCTCTGCAAGACCAAGGACGGCACGATCGACGTCGACTTCGAGGACGAGGCGATCCGCGGCCTCACGGTCATCAGGCAGGGCGAAGTGACCTGGCCGCCGCCGCCGTGGAAGCTGGCTGCACCACCGCCCAAGCCCGCTGTCGCAGCGGCCGCGGCGGCACCGGTCAAGAAGACGGCCGGCCACGGCGGCGGCGCGGGTGCGCCGGCATCGGGCGCGGGTGTCGCGCTGCTGTTCGGCGTCGGCGCGGTCCTGTTCTGGCTGATCGGTGCGTTCGCGCCGTCGGCCTTCCTCGGACATTTCACGGTGTTCGTGCTGGCCTGTTTCATCGGCTACATGGTGGTCTGGAACGTCACGCCCTCGCTGCACACGCCGCTGATGAGCGTGACCAACGCGATTTCCAGCATCATCGCGGTCGGCGCCCTGGTGCAGATCGCGCCACCGATCGGCGCTGCCGGGGTCGATCGGCCCGCGGCGCTGATCCTCGCTCTCGCGGTCGTCGCACTCGCGCTCACGGCCGTAAACATGTTCGGCGGCTTCGCCGTCACGCGTCGCATGCTCGCGATGTTCCGCAAGTAAGGGGTCGCAGCGCATGTCCGCGAATCTCGCCACGGCCGCCTATGTCGGTGCGGCCATCCTTTTCATCCTGAGCCTAGGCGGTCTCTCGCATCCCGAGACTGCGCGGCGCGGCAACCTCTACGGCATCGTCGGCATGACGATCGCGGTGCTCGCGACCGTGTTCGGCCCGCGCGTCACCGCGGCCGGCATTCCGTACATCATCGGCGCGCTGCTGGTCGGCGGCGCGATCGGCCTGTACGCGGCCCGCAAGGTGCAGATGACACAGATGCCGGAGCTGGTCGCGCTGATGCACAGCCTGGTCGGTCTCGCGGCCTGCCTGGTCGGCTTCGCGAGCTACGTCGACACCTCGATCGTCTACGAAGGCGCCGAAAAGGCGATCCACGAGGTCGAGATCTACATCGGCATCCTCATCGGCGCGGTCACGTTCTCCGGCTCCGTCATCGCTTTCGGCAAGCTCTCCGGAAAGATCGGCGGCAAGCCGATGCTGCTGCCGGCGCGGCACTGGCTGAACCTCGCCGGCCTGCTGGCCGTGATCTGGTTCGGCGTGGCCTTCGTGCAGGCGCAGGACGTCGCCACGGGCATGACGCCGCTGATCGTGATGACCGTGATCGCGCTGCTTTTCGGCATCCACATGGTCATGGCCATCGGCGGTGCGGACATGCCGGTGGTCGTGTCGATGCTCAACAGCTATTCCGGCTGGGCCGCGGCCGCCACGGGCTTCATGCTCTCGAACGACCTGCTGATCGTCACCGGCGCGCTGGTCGGCTCCTCGGGCGCGATCCTCTCCTACATCATGTGCCGCGCCATGAACCGCTCGTTCATCAGCGTCATCGCCGGCGGCTTCGGCACCGGCGGCGGCGCGGCGCCCGCGGCAGGTGGTGCGCAGCCGCAGGGCGAGGTCACGGCGGTCAGCGCGGCCGAGACGGCCGAGCTGCTGCGCAACGCCAAGAGCGTCGTCATCGTGCCGGGCTACGGCATGGCGGTCGCGCAGGCGCAGCACACCGTTTACGAGATCACCAGGCTGCTGCGCGACAAGGGCGTGAACGTGCGTTTCGCGATCCATCCGGTCGCGGGCCGCATGCCCGGCCACATGAACGTGCTGCTCGCCGAGGCCAAGGTGCCCTACGACATCGTCCTCGAGATGGACGAGATCAACGACGATTTCCCCGACACGGACGTCGCGATGGTCATCGGCGCGAACGACATCGTGAACCCCGCGGCGCAGGACGACCCGACCAGCCCGATCGCCGGCATGCCGGTGCTCGAGGTCTGGAAATCCAGGACCTCGATCGTCATGAAGCGCTCGATGGCCTCGGGCTACGCCGGCGTCGACAATCCGCTGTTCTTCAAGGAGAACAACCGGATGCTGTTCGGCGACGCCAAGAAGATGCTCGACGAGGTGCTGGTCGCCCTGAAGAGCTGAGTCCGCGCCGGGGGCATCGAACGTTCGGCGTCGGCTCGCGCGAGACAGCGAGCGCCGGGTCCGCGCCGGCAGTATCGCTCGTGCCGCTGTCCGGGACCGCGGCCGGGGCGCGACGCTGGAGCGCAGCCTGCAGATGAGTAGGCCTGCCGCCAGCGCGGGCCGGGCTGGTCGTCCCCTCGGTAATTACCTATCCTTACCCAGGCTGGCCCGGGGTAGGCGGTCGTCCCGCCCCCGGTAGAATCCGTCCTTAGTCCCCAGTCCCCAGTCCCCAGTCCCCAGTCCCCAGTCCCCAGTCCCCAGGTTACCCGCAGGTATCTCCCGCCGATGAGCAACGACTCTGCCGCACGCTCCGAGGAACACGCGCCGATCAACTGGCTCACCATGACGGTCTTCACGTTGACCCCGCTCGCGGCGCTGATCCTCGTCCCCTGGTATGGCATCACCCGCGGCTACAGCGCCTGGGCGTGGCTGAGCCTGGTCGTGTTCCTGTTCGCCTGCGGCATGTCCATCACCGCGGGCTATCA
>JADLDF010000446.1 GCA_020846815.1 Gammaproteobacteria bacterium
CCAGCACGGCGAACAGCAGCACGCGGCTGCGGCCAACGGATTTCATCGGGTATGCCCTCCTGGCAAACGCTGCGCTCAGACGAGGTACTGCGCGGTCAGCTCTTCGGATACGGCCCAGAGACGGCCGGCGAGTGCGACGTCGTCCATGTGCTTGCCCGCGACCGGAACGACCGGGTTGCAGTCCTCGAAGAAATGGCCGGTCACGTTCGCGAGCGCCGGCGCAGTGGCCACGTAGCAGCTCGTCGCTGCGCCCTGCTCCACCGACTTCATGAACGTCCAGCCGATCAGGCTCGCAGCCACGCGCTTCCACGCGGCCAGATGCCGGCCGAGATCGGTGTTGATGACACCCGGATGCACCGCGGCGACGGTCGCCCCCGTGCCTCCGAGCCGGCGCGCGAGCTCGAACGCGAACAGCGCGTTCGCCAGCTTCGACTGGCCGTACATCTTGTTGGGCTCGTAGCCGCGCTCGCCCGAAAGATTGTCGAACTCGATGCCCGCCGGCGGCGCCCAGACGTAGCCGTGACTCGACACCACGACGACGCGCCCCTGCGGCGCGGCCTTGACCTGCGGCAGCAGGCGGTTGGTCAGGATGAAGTGGCCGAGATGGTTGACGACGAACTGCTTCTCGATGCCGTAGACCTGCTCGAGCTGCGGCAGCGCCATGATCCCGGCGTTGCAGATGAGCATGTCGATGGCGACGCCGAGGTCGCGCACCTGGTCGGCGGCGGCGGCGACGGTCTCGAAGCGTTCGAGCTCGAGCGCGAGCGGCGTGGTGCGGCCCTGCACGCCGTCGCAGGCCTGCTTCGCCTTGTCGAGCGTGCGGCCGGTGCCGATCACGTGGGCGCCGCGCAGCGCGAGCACGCGCATCGTCTCGAGGCCGAGTCCCGAGGTCGCACCGGTGACGAGCGCCACCTTGCCCGCGAGATCGATGCCTTCGGTCACCTCCTCGGCAGTGGACTCCCTGCCGAAGGGACCGACGGGCACGCCCTCGGGGCGCCTCACCGGCTCTTCATTGCGGCCGCAGGACGCGAGCAGCGGCGCGGACGCCGCGGCTGCGACGCCGGTGGCGAGGAAACGCCGGCGATCGATCATCGCGGCTGCCTGCCGCGACGCGGCGGCGCCCGGCTCGCGGGCCCGGACGAGTCGGACGGCGATCCACCGCGGCCGATGTGTTCGTCGAGCGAGCGTTCGAGCTCGCGGTCGACGATCGACGGCGGCAGCGCGTACTTCACTCGCACCGTGAACCAGACGCCATAGCCGGCCAGCAGGGCGAGGAAGCCGGCGAGATCGAACCACGACAGCGTGCGCGTGCCGTCGAATTCGACGAAAGCCAGCGTCGCCCTGATCGCCAGGTAGAACAGGCCGAACATCACGAAAGGCCGCGCGATCTCGCCGGAAGAAACCAGCGAACGCGGCTGCCGCCGCGCCTCGATGCGCAGACGCTCGAATGCGCCGCCGCCGAAGCGCGCGAGCACGCGCTCGCGGTAGCCGCGCGCGCTGGCGAACAGCAGGAGTGCGATGGTGAAGCAGGCGGTCCCGAGCAGGAAGCGCATCGGCGTATCCCCCGTATTGGTCTCGTCTCGATCGGCCTTCATCGGCGGCTCGCGCCGGCGATGCCCTTCGGCCGTTTCCG
This sequence comes from Gammaproteobacteria bacterium, assembly GCA_020846815.1. Next base: position 1,634 of record JADLDF010000446.1, read on the forward strand.
AAGATCCTAGCGGATCGAAGCGGGCAGGTGCAGACGGAATCGGGCGCCGAGTGGCGGACGGGCCCGGCCTATCCACGCCTTGGGCACCGGAGGCTGCTGCCGGTGCCGCGCGCGGGCGAAGCGACTAACTTGCCTGCGTCGCGCCGCCATGATTCGGCCGGCTCGACGAAGCCGAGCAGGATCCGCTGCCCGAGTCCGAGCGTGCCGGGCAGCAGCATTACGACTTCTACGTGCGCGAGATGGGCTATCGCACCGACCCGATGAACGTGCTCGCGCAGCGCGCCTTCGGGCAGGCGGAGTTCGAGAAGATGCTCGACCTGCGCTGCGGCATGACCCAGATGGCGGCGGCGCGACGATCCGTGCGGGCCTGAGCGGCGCGGCGGGATGCGCCGCCGCCGGTCACGGCCCCTGCGCCGCGCGAACCAGCAACAGCCAGCGGTCGCGTTCGAATCCTTGCTCGTCGAAATCCTCGGGACACGAGAACAGCAGACACCAGTCGCCAGCCTGGATGCGCCGCAGATCCGCCCGACGCCGCATGAAGTCTGCATATCGCATGCCTGCCTCCGCCGTGCACCGGCCCAGGGGCCATTGCGTGGACTCTGGAAGATGCGCTCAGGCTAGAGGAGTCACGGTCACGACGCAGTCGAGTTCCGGTGACATCCCTGTCACCCCGCATCGCAGCGATGGGAGACCGAGACTCAGCGGGTGTCGGCGGTCAGGGCGCCATAGAAGGCGTCCCAGTCGACGGCCGCGGCGGCACCGTCGTTCAGCAGCTCGAAGGTCTTGCCCAGCGCGGCCTTGCGGCCGAGCGCCGCGATGCAGACGGTGGCGACGTCGGCGCGGGTGACGCGGCCGGAGACCGGCGGGTCGCCCTGCAGCGTCCGCAAGCCCTGCTGCCCGCCCGGCTCGTCGCGCAGGTTGCCGGGCCTGACGATCGTGTACGGCACGCCCGAGGCGCGCAGCGCGTCCTCGCCCTTGCCCTTCCAGATGAGCTGGTTGTTGTACATCTTGTTGAGGAAGTGGTCGTGCCGGGTGATGCCCGTGGACGAGACCAGCACGAGCTGGCGCACGCTTGCGGCCTTCGCCGCCTCGACCAGCGCGGCGACGCCGCGGTAGTCGATCCGCTCCGGGCCGTCGTTCGGCTCGCGCCTCGGCGCGGCGCCCAGTGCCGAGACGACGTAGGTCGTGCCGCGCAGCGCCGCCGGCAGGGTGGCGGCGTCTTCGACGTCGCCGGTCACGTAGCTCACGCGATCACCGAACAGCGTGCGCGCCCGCGCCTCGTCGCGGACCAGTACGCGCACGGCGTAGCCCTCGCGCAGCGCGGCTTCGACGAGCTGGCGCCCGGTGCCACCGGTCGCGCCCGCGACCAGCACCGTGCGCGCCGGGCCGCTGACGGTACTGGCACAGCCGCCGAGGGCGAGCAGCGCCGCGGCGCAGGCGGCGAGCAGCGTGCGGCGGGAACGGTGGGCGGGGAACGGCACGAGGTATCGAATCATGGGATTCCTGAGTGGGCTCGACACGGATACGGTACGCCATCTTCGCCGATCGGCGCATGCCGGCGCGACCATGGCGTCGATGATGGTCGTTCTGCCGGTCCGATGACCTGTCCTCGCGCCATGAGCGACCACCGATCCGGTTCACGATCGCATCGGCAAACTCTGCAGGGCCTACGCAATTTTTTCAGCGCCGCCCGGGCCGTCTGGCCGCGCAGTCACCCCAACGATCGGCTGGAACGGCCGGGACGCTGCGCCATCGACATGCGTGGCCCGCCCGATCGCGGAGGCCCGAAGCGGGCATGCGGTTTGCTTGAGGCAGGACCCGCATACGCACATCACCATCGAGGAGCACAGTCATGGCGCTGATACGTTGGGAACCTTTCGGGATGATGGACGACATGTTCGACCGGCTGATGCCGTCGCTGCAGAGCCGCAGGCGCCGCATGTCCGAGGACGAGGACGGCGGGCGCGAGTGGCTGCCATCGACCGACATCAGCGAAACGGACCAGGAGTACCTGATCCGCGCCGAGCTGCCGGCCGTGAAGAAGGAAGACGTGCACGTCACGGCCGAGGACGGCCGGCTGACGATCTCGGGCGAGCGACGCCAGCAGTCGGAGCAGAAGAGCG
>JADLDF010000447.1 GCA_020846815.1 Gammaproteobacteria bacterium
AGACTGATTCTGAGCCTGGATGGCCACACGATGGCCGAATACAACATGAACAAGGAGCGGTACACCATCGGCCGCCTCCCCGACAACGACATCCGCATCGACAACCCGGCGGTCAGCGGCCATCACTCGCTGATCATCAACATCCTCAACGACTCCTTCCTCGAGGATCTGAACAGCACCAACGGCACCTACGTCAACGGCAAGCTGATCAAGAAGCACGCCCTGCAGCACGGCGACATCGTCACGGTGGGCCACCACCAGCTGCGTTTCGTCGAGGAAGACGAGCAGCAGGACGAATTCCAGAAGACCATGGTGATCCAGCCCTCCGCCCGCCCGGTCGAGTCGATCCGCCGCGCCGAGGCGCGCGTCGACACCGCAACGATACGCGGCAACGCGGCGCCGGTCGCCGAGGCGCGCAAGCCCGCAGCACTGGCCGAAGCGCAGCTCGCGCTCAAGCCCGCCAAGCTGCAGGTGCTGACCGGCCAGTTCGCCGGCCGCGAGCTCGATCTCGTCAAGGCCCTGACCACGCTCGGCCGTCCGGGCATCCAGGTCGCGGCGATCACGCGCCGCGCCGACGGCTTCTACATCGTGCACGTCGAGAGCGAGCGCGACGGCGACTATCCGCTGGTCAACGGCGAGGCGATCGGCTCCCAGGCATACCGCCTGCGCGACAACGACGTGATCCAGCTCGCGGGCGTGAAGATGGGGTTCTTCCAGAGCTGACGCCGGCTGCGGCGAGAACAAATCGGATTTATTTTCCCTTTTGCCGGCGACAGGTGCGTGAGACGTCCGGGCAGGGAAAATAAATCCGATTTATTTCAGTTCCAGCGGCACGCGCTGGCTGACGCCGCAGATCAGCTCGTAGGGGATCGTCCCCGCGTACTCCGCCACGCGCTCGACCGGCAGCGTGGCACCCCAGAGCACGGCCCGCTCGCCGACGCGTACGCCCGGCAGCCCGGTCACGTCCACCGCGATCATGTCCATCGAGACGCGGCCGGCGAGCATGCCCTGCCCCGACGGGAACTGCACCGGTGCGCCCGAGGTGAGATGCCGCGGCACGCCGTCGCCGTAGCCGGCCGCGAGGATCGCGACGTCCGAATCGCGCTCGGCGCGCCAGGTGCCGCCGTAGCCGACGGTCTCGCCGCGCGGCACGCGCCGCACGGCGATGACGCTGCTTTCGAGCGTCATCGCCGGCACGAGCCCGAGCGCGGCGCCGACCTCGCCCGGGAACGGCGACACGCCGTACAGCGCGAGCCCGGGCCGCACCCAGTCGCCGCGCGCGGCCGGCCAGCCGAGCAGCCCCGCCGAATTGCCGATGCTCAGCACCGGCCGGCCGGCAGGACCTGCGAACGAAGGGTGCGGCGGCAGCGCATCGAGCAGCGACTGCAGCCGCGCGACCTGCTCGCCGGTCATCGGACAGTCGCGCTCGTCGGCGCGCGCCAGGTGGGTCAGAAGGCGGATCTCGCGTGGCGGCACGGGCAGAGCACAGAGCCGCGCCAAAGCCGCCGGAAAGTCCTCGGGCCGGAAGCCGAGGCGGTTCATGCCGGTGTCGACCTTGATCCAGACGACGAAGCGCCGGCCGCGCCCCTGGGCCTCGAGCAGCGCCACCTGCGAAGGATCGTGCACGACCAGCTCGAAATCGCGATGCGCGGCCTCGGCGAGCTGCGCGCCGCTGAACACGCCTTCGAGCAGCACGATCGGATGCGTGAGCCCCGCCTCGCGCAGCAGCACGCCCTCTTCGATGCGCGCGACCGAGAACGCATCGGCGCCGCTCAGCGTGCTGGCGGTCGCGACCAGGCCGTGGCCGTAGGCATTGGCCTTGACCACGGCCATGACCTTCGAGCCCGGCGCAGCTGCGCGCACCGCCGCGAGATTCGCTCGCAGCGCCGCTCGGTCGATGCAGGCGCGCAGGATGCGGCTCACGGCGGCGTCAGCGCAGCACGCCCTCGGCGTAGGAATCCGGCACGTAGTTGACGAAGCGCGAGTACTGCCCCTGGAACGACAGCACGAAAGTGCCCGTCTCGCCGTTGCGATGCTTGGCGAGATCGATCTCGGCCATGCCACGCTTGGTGGTGTTCTTGTCGTAGACCTCTTCGCGGTAGATCAGCAGGATCATGTCTGCATCCTGTTCAATCGCTCCACTCTCGCGCAGGTCGGACATCACCGGCTTCTTGTCGGTGCGCTGCTCGACGCCGCGGTTGAGCTGCGAGAGCGCGATCACCGGCACCTTCAGCTCCTTGGCGAGGGCCTTGAGGCCGCGCGAGATCTCGGCGATCTCGGTCGCGCGGTTCTCGGTGTTGCCCGGCACCTGCATGAGCTGCAGGTAGTCGACGACCACCAGATCGAGCCCGTGCTCGCGGCTGACGCGGCGCGCGCGCGCGCGCAGCTCGGTCGGCGTGAGGCCCGGCGTCTCGTCGATGAAGATCCGCGCCTCGGAGAGCTGGCCGGCAGCGCCGGTGATGCGCGGCCAGTCGTCGTCGGAGATCTGGCCGCTGCGGATGTGCCCGAGGTGCACGCGGCCGATGGACGCGAGCATGCGCGTCATGAGCTGCTCGGAGGGCATTTCCATCGAGAAGATCGCGACCGAGGCCTTCACGTCGCTCTTCAGCGCGGCGTACTCGGCCATGTTGACCGCGAAGGTCGTCTTGCCCATCGAGGGGCGGCCGGCGACGATGATGAGATCGCCCGGCCGCAGGCCGCCGGTCTTCTTGTCGAACTCGTCGAAACCGGAAGGCAGGCCGCGCAGCTTGTCCGGGTTGGAGTGCCACTCGTCGATCTGGTCGATGAGCACCGGCATCAGGGTCTGGATCGAGACGGCGCCCTCGCGGCCGCCGCGCAACCCCTGCTCGGCGATCTGGAACACCTTGCCCTCGGCCGCATCGACCAGCTCGCGCGCCGTCTCGCCCTCGTTGTTGAAGACCGAGGCGGCGATGTCCGTGCCCGCCTTCAGCAGCTGGCGCAGCAGCGAACGCTCGCGGACGATCTCGGCATAGGCGCGGACGTTGGCCGCGGTGGGCGTGTCGCGGGCGAGCGAGCCGACGTAGGCGAGACCACCGGCGTCGGCGAGCTTGCCGGAGCGCTCCAGCTGCTCGCTGACCGTGACGGCGTCACAAGGCTGGTTCTGGCTCGCCAGATGGCCGATCGCGTCGAAGATCAGCCGGTGGTCGGGGCGGTAGAAATCGTGGGTACGGACGACGTCCGCGACGTTGTCCCACGCCGACCCGTCGAGGAGCAGCCCGCCGAGCACGGCCTGCTCCGCCTCGACGGAGTGCGGAGGAGTGCGCGGCTCGGCGGTCCGGTTCACTCTTCGGCGACGACGCTCACCTGCAGCTGGACGTCGACGTCGGTGTGCAGGTGCAGCGTGACCTGGTGGTCGCCCACGGTGCGTATCGGACCCGTGGGCAGCCGGACT
>JADLDF010000448.1 GCA_020846815.1 Gammaproteobacteria bacterium
CCGTTGCGGCAGCCGTTGATCAGCGTGGTCAGGGCCTTGCCCGAGAGCGTCTTGCGGAACGTCGGGCTCATGTATTCGCGGTAGTAGTCGTCGCAGCGGTTCTCGAGCAGGGCCTTTTCGGCGTTCGAGAGCATGGCGAGGATCTCGGGCGTGCTGCGTGGGCCGGCGGCACCGGTCGCGTCGGACGCACCGCCGCCCGCGGCCGCGCTGGAGCCCGCAGCACCGACTGTCGCGCCTCCGGCACCACGCGCTGCGCCATCGCCGGCGTCACCGCCCGATCCCGTGGCTGGACCTCCCGCCGTGCCCGCACCCGAGGCGCCCATGGCGGCGGCGCGGGCTGCCGCGGGACCCCGGCCGGCGACCAGGTCTTCGACCTGCGCCTCGATGTCGCCGGGAATCGCGGCCTTCCAGTCCTTGCCGTAGGGCAGCAGCGAGACGATCTCGACCACCTGGGTGGCGCCGCGATCCTTGGGCTGGACGCCTTTGACCATGACGTGCACCAGGGTCTTGCCGTCACGGATGGCGGTCAGGCCCTTCACTTCCTCGTAGGGACGGCGGCCGCCGACGGCGAGGCGCCCGCGGGCCAGGGTCTGGAAGAAGGTCAGACTGGTCATGCGCTCGACGTCCTGCAGCCTCACGATGGGACCGAACAGGCGGGTGCGCAGCGCCGAGCCCCCTGCCTTGCCTTCCTCGCGCAGGCGCGCGACCAGATCGGCGCGCAGGCGATCGAGTTCATCGGGATGGATCGCGAAGGCGAGTGCCTGGGCGCTGCCGCTGGCGGCGGCATTCAGATACTCGAGCGCGGCGCGACGCTGGGCCGAGGTCACGTCGTCCGCGCTTGCGACAGGGCTCACGAGCAGCAGGAACAACGAAGCCACCAGCGTTACCGATAAGAATGCAAGATGGGGTTTTTGTTTCATTAGAGATTCAATAGTGCATACTTAGATTATATTGGTCAGAAACAGAGTCACTGACCACGATCTACCGCAGCATGTTCCCTCAATGGCCGGTCGATCAGCCAGCGACCGCCGGAATCATCACGTCGACGACGATGGGCCGGTGGTCGGAGCCGGTTCCCGCGCCGCGCTCGAAGCCGGTCACGCGGACGTCCGGTGTCACGAGGGCGTAGTCGATCTGGATGCCGAGCAACGGCAGAAAGGTCGGCCAGGTGGGCTGCCAGCCACGGCTGGCGCTGGCGCTGCGCAGGTTGCCGGCCTCGAGCAGCCGCGTGAAATGGGGCGAGAACGGGCTGACGTTGTAATCGCCGAGGGCGGCGTACGGCAGGCCGGCGCGGGCGGCGGCGCGCGCTTCGGCAGCGACCGCGGCGAAGTCGGCCGAGCGGAGCACCTGGTGACGAGGCAGCAGCGGCCAGGAGGCATGGACGGCGGCGAGCCGCAGGGCATGGCCCTGCTTGTCGACGGTGACGAACAGGATGTCGCGGCGACCGGCAGCGAGTCGTGGGTCGCGCAGCGGCCAGCGCGACAGCACCAGCAGGCCGTCGCGCGGACCATCGGTGATCGCGGCGCGATGCGGGTAGTCGGCGTCGAGCGCCTGCAGCGCCTGCTGCCATGGCGGCGAGGCTTCGATGAACACGACGACTTCGGGCCGGGCGCGGCGGACCCAGGCAATCATCTGATCATGTGCCTCGTTGAAGAAAAACACGTTCACGGCCGCGAGGCGCAGCGGCACGGCCGGCGGCGCAGCAGCGACCAGGGCGCGAAGTGCGAGGCGCTGCGACCCGGGCAGCAGGGTCGGCGTGACGGACGCAGCGGCGAGCGCGGTGTGCGGAGTCGGCGCGGCGACCGCGGTGCGCAATGCGCCGTTCTCCTCCGGTAGGAGCTGGGTGATCACCGGCGGCGCATTGATCGCGATCACGAGGCCGGCCGCGGCGGCGAGCGACCAGTGGCGGCGCCAGCCATGGAACAGCAATGCGAGCCCGCCGATCACGGCGTATTGCAGGCGGAAGTGCACGGCGAGATCGGCCAGCCAGTAGTGCGCAGCGCCGAGGGCCAGCAGGCTGGCGGCGAGCGCGCCGAGCACGGCCGCGATGGCGAGGATGCGCGCGATGCGCTGCAGCAGGACGATGCTGCGGCCAGCAGGGACCATGATGTCGCGGCCGGGTGGAAACTCGAAGGCCATGGAAATACCCGTGCAGTGTCACGCTTTGACGCAATCTTGGCGAGCGCCGGGCTGCGACGGGGATCGGTACCACGTCACAGAATCCGTGTCGCCGAACAGGTACAAGGCCTAGACTAAGGGCGCTTCCGGCACCTGCTTGCAAGCCGCTGGAGCCAACCGAGGTCCTGCCTTGGAGAAACACGGTCTGTCCTACGCGCCCGACGATGTTTCGTCCGCGACGAGCATGCCCGGTGCCGGTGTCGGCGCGGGCGTCGGCCTCGCCGTGCTGTCGCAGGACGATCCTCTGCTCGATACGCTCGAGGAGGTCGTCACCGCAGACCACGCGATCACGATCTGCACGGGCGAATCCGAGCTCGCGGAAGCCGTGGTCTCCGGCAAGTGCGGCGTCGCACTGATCGATGCCGCCACGGTACCTGGCCCCATCGCCGAGCTGACTTCGCGGCTGCGGCAGCAGTTCCCGGATCTGGTGCTGGTCGTCGCCGGCGGTGCCGAACACCAGGGCCGGCTGGCAGCGCAGATCACCAGTGGCGACGTCTACCGCTTCCTGCACAAGCCGGTCTCGGCGCAGCGGGTGCGGCTGTTCATCGAAGCGGCGCTGCGGCGCCACGACGAGGAGCATGCGGCGGTGCGGCTCCAGGGCGGCGCGCCGGGCACGGCCGCGAGCACCGGTGGCGCGGCGGCCGTGGACGCGACGGGAGTCGTGCCGCCCGAGCCGCCGACGCGTGGCAGGCCACCGCTGCCGCTCGTGGTGTTCGCGGCGGCCGGTGCGCTGGTCGTCGCCGGCGGGCTTTGGTGGGCGCTGCGCGATTCGGACCCTGGCCCGCAGGGCGCCGGCGCACCGGTGGCGGGAGCGCCGACCACGGGCACGCCGGCGGCGCGGGCCGAGGCGCTGGATCCGGCCACGAAGACGCTGCTCGACCAGGCCGAGAAGGCCTATGCGCGGGGCGAGCTGATCACGCCCGAAGGGCGCAGCGCAGCGGACCTGTTCGGCCAGCTGCTGGAGAAGTCGCCGGCGCTGCCGCAGGCGGCGGCCGGCATGGACAAGGTCGTCAATGCACTGCTCGGTCTCGCGGAAAAGGCGATCCTCGAGGGTCGGCTGGACGACGCGGCACGCGACATCGAGTCGGCCCGAACGCTGCAGTCGGACAACGTGCGCATCGCCTTCCTCTCGACGCAGCTCGCCAAGGAACGCGAGCGCGAGCTGCTGACGCGTGCCCGGCAGGCCGCGGCCTCGGGCGATCTGGGCCGCGCACTCGCCGTGCTCGACAGCTCGGAGGAGGCCGCGGGCACGAATGCGGGACTGGTGGCCGAGGCGCGGCGCGCGCTCGAGCAGCAGCAGGTCAACGAGCGCGTGCGCGAGCTGCTGCGCCTCGCGGGCGAACGGCTGCGCAGCGGCGCGCTCACCGAGCCGGCCAGCGACAATGCGCGCTTCTACGTCGAGAGCGCGCGGGCGCTGGCGCCGCGCGAGCCGGGCGTGGCGCGGCTCGCGGACCAGATGGTCAATCGCGCGATGAGCGAGGCGCGCGCGGCCGTGGCGCGCGGCGATGCGACGGCGGCGAACCGCTGGCTGCGCAGCGCCGGGGAGCTCGGGGTGCCGGCCGCGGAGC
>JADLDF010000449.1 GCA_020846815.1 Gammaproteobacteria bacterium
AGGTTGACGACGCCGCGCGCGAACGCGACCAGCTCGCGCTCGTTCGACTGGAAGAGCTCGTCGCGCGGCCAGTTCTCGAGCACGGCCATGACCGCCTTGGCGTCGTGGCTCGACGGATCGAGGCCGAAGTGCGCGATCACCGCGTCGACCTTGCGGCGCAGCAGCGGGATGTCGTGGGGGCTCGCGAAGTAGGCCGTGGAAGTCCACAGGCCGACGAAGCGGTGCTCGGCCTGCGGTGCGCCCCGTGCGTCGAATTCCTTGACGGCGACGTAGTCGAGATAGGTCGCGCGGTGCACGGTCGCGAGGGCGTTCGCCTTGGAGATCACCAGCGGCGCGCTCGAACGCGCAGCCTCGCGCATGCGGCCGCGCAGCACGGTCGTGGTGGCAGGGGTCGCGCCTCGCGATTCGCGCAGGATGCCGAGGCCGGTGCCGCGGCGCGGTTCGAGGCGGTCGGCGTCGCGGCCGCGGCGCAGCCGGTACTGGCGGTAGCCCAGGAACACGAAGTGCCCGGTTTCCATCCAGTCGAGCAGGTGGGCGGCCTCGGCGACCTCGTCGCGCGGCGAGCGTGCCGGCGGATGGGCTCGCAGCCCGCCGGCGAGCGCGCGCATGCGCTGGCGCATCGGCTGCCAGTCCTCGACGGCGGCACGCACGTCCGCGAGCGTCTGCAGCAGCGCGTCGCGCAGCGCCTGCATCGCTTCGGCGTCGTATTGCCGGTCGATCTCGTAGAGCTGCCAGGACTCGCGGCGCGTGGCGGCGGCGCGCGCCCTGTCGCCGGCGGCGGCCGGAACCTCGTCGGGCGTGGCGAGCCCGAGCGCGCACAGCCGGCCCGCCGAATCGCGGCGCGCCTCGAGCACCGGGTGGACCAGGAGATGGATGGCGATGCCGCGGGCCGAGAATGCGATGCCGAGCGAGTCGACCAGGAACGGCATGTCGTCGGTGACGATCGCGACGAAAGTCGAGGCGGAGTCGAAGCCGTGGCGCGCCGGCTCGGGATTGAAGACCTCGACCCGCGTCTCGCCGGCGCGGCGCCGCGTGCCGCTGCGCAGGTGTGCGAGCGCCGCGAGCGCGAGGTCGCGCGGCGCTCGCGCGCCGAGGTCGTCCTCGTCGACGCCGCGGAAATAGGCCTCGAGGAAATCGCGCAGCGCAGGGCCGCGGGGCAGGTCGCGGGCACGCGCGCGGCGTGCTGCGGCCACGATCGCCGCGATCCGCTCCAGTCGTCGCCGCGGCAGGTTCTCGAGCATTGCGTTCTCCAGGCTTGGCATCGGGTGGCAGTCTAGGCTCGGGTGGTGCGTCCTGCGATCCGTGCGCGTGTCTTCAGCCGGGCTCCGCCGGGCCGATCTCGGTCGCACGCCCGAGCAGCACGCGCAGCGCACGGTCGAGCCCGGCACGCTCGGCTTCGCTCAGTGGCGCGAGCAGCTCGCGCTCGTAGGCGAGCGCGACCGGCACGACCTCGGCATAGACGTCCTCGCCGAGGGGCGAGAGTCGCAGCATCGAGCGACGCCGGTCGCTCGGTGCGAAGCGCCGCTCCAGGCGCCGCGAGCGCAGCAGCGCCGCGACCGCGCGGCTGACCGCGACCTTGTCCATGGCAGTGCGCTGCGCGACTTCGGCGGCCGAGAGATCCGGGTGGATCGCGAGGGTCGCCATGACGCGCCACTCGGGGATCGTCAGGCCGAAGCGGCGTGCATAGCTGCCCGAGATCGCGTTGCTGACGAGGTTCGACAGCACCGAGAGGCGATAGGGCAGGAAGTTCTCGAGCTGCAGCCGGCGTCGTCGGGTCATCGGCCTCACCTGCGATGGTCGCAAGGTTACAGGAGTTGCCTCGGCGGGCCGTCCGAATCAGGCAAGGGAATCCGGTCACGATTTCGAGCGTGCCCCGGCCGGGCGCTTGCCGTCAGGTCCTGGATTGGTTTAGACTGATAATTGCAGAATTACGCAATTATTCAAATGTTATCTATCGAAAATCTGGCCACCCAGCTGCGTGCCGCCGCCGACGAGCGCCGGCTGCGGTTGCTGCGGCTTTGCGCCGACGGGCCGGCCTCGGTTTCGGCGCTGGCCGAGGCCTGCGCCGACAGCGAGCCGAACGTCTCGCGCCAGCTCAAGCAGCTGGCCGAGGCGGGTCTGGTGCAGCGCACGCGTCAGGGGCAGTACGTCGAATACACGGTGCCGGCGGGCGACGAACCCGGCGCGCAGACCGTGCAGTGGCTGCTGACGCAGATCGGTGAGGACGACGCCGCGGTACGCGCGGCGCGGATCGCCTTGCAGCAGGCCCGCGACGCCGAAGCGCTGCGCGGCGCCGGGCGCGGGCCCGTTCCGCCCTCACGCTTCGGGCGCGCGCTCGCCGCCGCGCTCGCGCCGCCGGCCGGCGAGCGTGCTGCGGCGCGCGTGCTGCTGCGCGCCCGCCATCCGGAGTTGCTCGCCGCGCTCGCCGCCGGGGCGCGCGAACTCGTGCTGCTCGCGGCTTCGGCCACGGATCGCGCCCAGTTGCGTCGCTGGGTGGCCGAGCAGCGCTGCGCGGTCGAAGTCGAGCTCGCCGCGACGCTGCTGGCGCGGTCGGCCGTGCGTCGCTGGGACCTGGTCGTGCTCGACGGCGCCGCCGCCCGCGGCGACGCGCCCGCCGCGCTCGAGGCGGATTTCGCGCTCGCGCGCCGGCTGCTCGCGCCGCAGGGGCGCGCCTGGATCGTCGCCGACTACGACGCGCTCGAATCCGCCGCGGGCGCCGCCGCCGCGCCGCCGCAGCGGCTGCGCGGCCTGATGCTCGCCGCCGGCCTGGAATGCCAGGACCTCATTCCCGTCGAGTCCGCGGGGCGCCACGTGCTGGTGGCCCGTTCCGCACCGCTGCGCGCCACCGCGCCGCTGGCCCGTTCCGCCTGAATCGTCGCAGGAGTCCACGATGACCGTCGCCGATCGCAGTCCGCCGCCTCAGCCCGTTGCCGCCGTGCCGCGCGGCGCCGCGCCGATCCAGGTGTCGTTCGAGTTCTTCCCGCCGGCCGATGCGGCCATGGAGGCGACGCTGTGGCAGTCGGTGCAGCGGCTCGCGCCGCTCGCGCCGCGCTTTATCTCGGTCACCTATGGCGCCGACGGCTCGACGCGCGACCGCACGCACAAGCTCGTGCAGCGCATCCAGCGCGAGACCGCGCTCACCGGTGCGCCGCACCTGACCTGCGTCGGTGCCTCGCGTGCCGAGGTGCTGACGATCGCGCGCCAGTACTGGGCGGAAGGGATACGCCACATCGTCGCGCTGCGCGGTGACGCGCCGCAGGGCGCGGCCTGCTACGAGCCGCATCCCGGGGGCTTCGCCTGGGGAGCGGACCTGGTCGCCGGCCTGCGCACGGTCGCCGACTTCGACGTCTCGGTCGCGGCCTATCCCGAAGTGCATCCCGAGGCGCGCTCGGCGCAGCAGGATCTCGACAACCTCAAGCGCAAGATCGACGCCGGCGCGACGCGCGCGATCACCCAGTTCTTTTTCGACAACGACGACTACCTGCGTTTCCGCGACCGCTGCGTCGCGGCCGGCATCGGCGTCAGCATCGTGCCCGGGATCCTGCCGATCACGCGTTTTCCCCAGGTCACACGCTTCGCCGCGCGCTGCGGAGCGAAGATTCCGGACTGGCTGGCCGAGCGCTTCGCCGGGCTCGACGACGATCCGGACACGCGGCGGCTGATCGCCGCCAACGTCGCGATCGAGCAGGTGTCGCGGCTGCGGCGGCACGGCGTCGGCGAGTTCCATTTCTATACGCTGAACCGCGCCGAGCTGACCTATGCGATCTGCCACGCGCTCGGGCTGCGGCCGGCGGCGATCGCGAAGCCGGAGGTCGCATGAGCCGGCGGGCGCAGGTGCCGGCACGGGCGCGGGCCCCGGCGCGCGCGAACGCGGCGGTGCGCCGGCGGCAGGAGGCGATCGCGGCCATGGCCGACGGCAGCCACGTCCACGGACCGCAATGCCGTCATGGTCTCGCCTGCAGCGCTGCGCTGCCCGGAACCGGCGTGCGCGCAGCGCAGCGCAGCGAACCCGTGGTGACGCCCGCCGGCTCGCGCGCGCTGGAGCGGCGCGAGCCCGCCGCGGCGCCGGCCGGCGTGCGCGCGATCGCGGCGCCTTATGCGGTCGTGCCGCCCGACGAGCGCGCCCGCGCCGAAAGGCAGCGGCGGCTGCGCGGGCTGCTCGAGGAACGCATCGTGCTGCTCGACGGCGCGATGGGCACGATGATCCAGCGCCACCGCCTCGACGAGGCGGGCTACCGCGGCGAGCGTTTCCGCGACTTCGGCCGCGACCTGCGCGGCAACAACGACCTGCTGTCGCTGACGCGCCCCGAGGTCATCGCCGGCATCCACCGCGCCTACTACGAGGCCGGCGCGGACATCGTCGAGACCAACACCTTCAACTCGACCTCGATCGCCCAGGCCGACTACGGCATGGAGGCGCTGGTGCCGGAGCTGAACTACCGTTCCGCGCGCCTCGCGCGCGAAGTCGCCGACGAAATCGCGGCGCGCAGCGGCGCGCCGCGCTTCGTCGCCGGCGCGCTCGGGCCGACCAACCGCACGGCGTCGATCTCGCCGGACGTCAACGATCCGGCGCTGCGCAACGTCGGGTTCGACGAGCTGGTCGCGACCTATGCCGACGCGACGCGCGCACTGGTGCAGGGCGGTGCGGACCTGATCCTGATCGAGACCGTGTTCGACACGCTGAACGCCAAGGCGGCGATCTTCGCGGTCCGCGGCGTACTCGAGGAGCTCTCGCTCGAGCTGCCGATCATCGTCTCGGGCACGATCACCGATGCCTCGGGCCGCACGCTCTCCGGCCAGACCACCGAGGCGTTCTGGAATTCGGTGCGTCACGGCGAGCTGCTCGCCGTGGGCCTCAACTGCGCGCTCGGCGCGAAGGACCTGCGGCCCTACGTACAGGAGCTCGGCCGCGTCAGCGACGCCTACGTCTGCGCCTACCCGAATGCCGGCCTGCCGAATGCCTTCGGCGAGTACGACGAGACGCCGGCCGAGACCGCGGCGATCCTCGCCGAATTCGCGCGCTCCGGCCTGCTGAACATCGTCGGCGGCTGCTGCGGCACGACGCAGGAGCACATCCGCCTGATCCGCGAGGCCGTCGCGCCCATCGCGCCGCGCCGCCGTGCACCGCTGCCGGTGCAGTGCCGGCTCGCCGGCCTCGAGCCGCTGAACATCGCCGCCGACACGCTGTTCGTCAACGTCGGCGAGCGTACCAACGTCACGGGCTCGGCGAAGTTCCGCAAGCTCATAGAGGCCGGCGACTATGCCTCGGCGCTCGAGGTCGCGAAGCAGCAGGTTGCTTCGGGCGCGCAGATCATCGACGTCAACATGGACGAGGGCATGCTCGACTCGGAGGCGGCGATGGTCCGCTTCCTGAACCTGGTTGCGACCGAGCCCGACATCGCGCGCGTGCCGCTGATGATCGATTCCTCGAAGTGGAGCGTCATCGAGGCGGGCCTGAAGTGCGTGCAGGGCAAGCCGATCGTCAATTCGATCAGCCTGAAGGAGGGCGAGGCGGCCTTCCTCGCGCAGGCGCGCAAGGCGCGCCGCTACGGCGCCGCGGTCGTCGTCATGGCCTTCGACGAGCAGGGCCAGGCCGACAGCGTCCTGCGCAAGATCGCGATCTGCGAGCGCTGCTACCGGCTGCTGACCACCGAAGCGGGCTTCCCGCCCGAGGACATCGTCTTCGATCCGAACATCTTCGCGGTCGCGACCGGCATCGAGGAGCACGACGGCTACGGCGTCGCCTTCATCGAGGCTGTGCGGCAGATCAAAGCGCGGCTGCCGCATGCGCTGGTCAGCGGCGGCGTCAGCAACGTCTCGTTCTCGTTCCGCGGCAACGATCCGGTGCGCGAGGCCATGCACAGCGTGTTCCTCTACCACGCGATCCGCGCCGGTATGGACATGGGCATCGTCAACGCGGGGCAGCTCGCGATCTACGAGGACATCGTCCCCGCGCTGCGCGAGGCCGTCGAGGATGTGATCCTGAACCGCCGCCCGGATGCGACCGAGCGGCTGCTGGCGATCGCCGGCCGCTTCAAGGGCGAGTCCGGCACCAAGCGCGAGGCCGACCTGGAGTGGCGCGGCTGGCCGGTCGCGAAGCGACTGGAGCACGCCCTGGTCAAGGGCATCGACGAGTTCATCGTCGAAGACACCGAGGCCGCGCGGCTCGAGGCCGAGCACCCGGTCAGGGTCATTGAGGGGCCGCTCATGGACGGCATGAACGTCGTTGGCGACCTGTTCGGCGCCGGCAAGATGTTCCTGCCGCAGGTGGTCAAGAGCGCGCGCGTCATGAAGCGCGCGGTCGCGCACCTCGTGCCGTTCATCGAGAAGGAGAAGAGCGGCGGGCTGCGCAGCAACGGCAAGATCGTGCTCGCCACGGTCAAGGGCGACGTGCACGACATCGGCAAGAACATCGTCGGCGTCGTGCTCCAGTGCAACAACTTCGAGGTCATCGACCTCGGCGTCATGGTGCCGGCCGAGAAGATCCTAGAGGTCGCGCGCCGCGAGGGGGCCGACATCATCGGCCTCTCGGGCCTGATCACACCGTCGCTCGACGAGATGGTCCACGTCGGCAGCGAGATGAAGCGCCAGGGCTTCGAGCTGCCGCTGCTGATCGGCGGTGCGACCACCTCGCCGGCGCACACTTCGGTCAGGATCGCGCCGCAGTACGACGGGCCGGTGGTCTACGTGAAAGACGCCTCGCGCTCGGTCGGCATCTGCCAGACGCTGGTCACGCCCGCGCAGAGGCCCGCTCTCGCCGCGCAGCTCGCGGCCGATCACCAGCGGCGCCGCGAGCAGCATGCCGGCAAGAGCGTGAAGCTGCCGGACGTGGCGCTCGCCGAGGCGCGGGCCAACCGCCGCCCGATTGACTGGGCGGCCTATCGGCCGACGCCGCCGGCGCGCCCCGGCCTGCAGGTGTTCGACGACTATCCGCTCGAAGCGCTGGTCGAATACATCGACTGGATGCCGTTCTTCAATGCCTGGGAGTTCGCGGGCAAGTTCCCCGACGTGCTCACCGATCCGGTCGTCGGCGAGGCGGCCAGCAACCTCTACGCCGACGCGCGGCGCCTGCTCAAGCAGCTGCTCGCCGGCAAGTGGCTGAAGGTGCGCGCGGTGCTCGGCCTGTTCCCGGCGGCCTCGGTCGGCGACGACATAGAAGTCTATGCGGACGAGTCGCGCAGCAGCGTGCTCGCGACGCTGAACCACCTGCGCCAGCAGAAGAACAAGGCGCCCGGCCAGCCGCACGAATGCCTCGCCGACTACGTCGCGCCGCGCGATTCGGGCGTGCACGACTGGATCGGCGCATTCGCGGTCACCGCGGGCATCGGCATCGAGCCCTGGCTCGCGAAGTTCGAGGCCGCGCACGACGACTACTCGAGCATCATGCTCAAGGCACTCGCCGACCGCTTCGCCGAAGCCTGCGCCGAGCACTTCCACGAGCGGGTGCGCCGCGAGTTCTGGGGCTATGCGCCGGCCGAGCAGCTGAGCAACCCCGAGCTGATCCGCGAGGTCTACCGCGGCATCCGCCCGGCGCCCGGTTATCCGGCTTGCCCGGACCACACCGAAAAGGCCAAGCTCTGGAAACTGCTCGACGCGCAGCGCAACGCCGGCATCACGCTGACCGAGAGCTTCGCGATGTATCCGACCGCAGCCGTCAGCGGCTGGTACATCGGGCACCCCGAAGCACGCTACTTTGCGGTCGGCAAGGTGTCGCGCGAGCAGATCGAGGACTATGCGCGGCGCAAGGGCGTCACGGTCGAGGAGGCCGAGCGCTGGCTCGCGCCGAATCTCGGCTACGAGCGCTGACGGGAGAGGGCCGTGCCAGGACGCCTCCTACTGACTTCAGCGACCGTCCGCGTGAGATCAGCTCCCCGTTTTACGCTTCGGCTCCGCTGGTGAGTTTTCTGGTTCCTCGTCGTCGAGCTGGCGCAGATAGGCCGGGCCGCCGAGCGCGCGCATCTGGCCGAGGATCTTCGTGCGCCGCCCGAGCACGTAGGCCGAAGGCGCGTCGGCGCGGAAGCGGACCGGGTTCGGCAGAACGGCGGCGAGCGTCGCGGCCTGGCTGCGCGTGAGACGCGCAGCGGGTTTGCGGAAGAAGCGCTGCGAGGCTGCCTCGACACCATAGATGCTGCGGCCGAACTCGGCGACGTTCAGGTAGACCTCGAGGATCCGTTCTTTCGGCCAGACCACCTCGATCAGCACCGTGAACCAGGCCTCGAGGCCCTTGCGCAGGTAGCTGCGCCCGCGCCACAGGAACAGGTTCTTCGCGACCTGCTGCGAGATCGTGCTCGCGCCGCGCACGCGCGTGCTGCGCGCGTTGTGGCGCACGGCCTCGCGGATCGACTTCAGGTCGAAGCCGGCGTGGAACGGGAACTGCTGGTCCTCGGCGGCGATGACCGCGAGCGCGGCATGCGGCGAGATCTGCTCGAGGTCGGCCCAGCGGTAGTCGTTGG
>JADLDF010000450.1 GCA_020846815.1 Gammaproteobacteria bacterium
ACCTGCGCGACGTCGCCGGCAACGTCTTCGGTTCGGACCAGATGAGCGACTGGACGGTCATGGACGGCGCGCAGCGTTCCACGTTCACGAATCCGCAGAGCGCGCTCTACGACCGCGTCGCCGCGGTCCGCGCCATCGCCGGCAGCGTGCCGGTCGAGGGCCGGATCGTGTTCACGCGCCGCGCCGTGTTCCCGAAGGGCCTGCCGCGCTTCACGCTCGGCGAGGATTCGATGCTCAGCGACTATCCTCTCGGCGATCGCGACGTCGCCGAAAGGGCCGCGGGGCAGTTTCGCACCTACTGGGAAAACCTCAAGGCGCAGCTCGCCCCGAGCCCCCTCGGCAAGCCCTGAGCGGCCGCTCGTCGCGCCGCGGGCAGGTCACCCGCGGTTGGCCGGTGGCGTCTCCGTCAGTCCGAAGAACCTGCAGGCCGTTTCGGTCGTGTGCCGCGCGAGCGCTTCTAACGGCTCGCCGCGCGCGGCGGCGATGACCGCGGCGATGTGCGGCAGGAATACCGGCTCGTTGCGGCGCGAAGCGGGTTTCGGCACGAGGTCCCGCGGCAGCAGATAGGGCCCGTCGGTCTCGATCATCAGCCGCCCGGCAGGCACCAGCCGCACCAGCTCGCGCAGGTGGTGGCCGCGCCGCTCATCGCAGATCCAGCCGGTGATGCCGATGTACAGGCCGAGATCGAGGTATTCGACCAGTTCTTCGCGGCTGCCGGTGAAACAGTGGGCGACGCCGCGCAGCAGACCAACGTGATGCTCGCGCAGCATCGCGACGAAATCGGTGTGCGCATCGCGCTGGTGCAGGAACACGGGCTTGCGCAACTCGACCGCGAGCGCGAGCTGGCGCTCGAAGGCCGCGCGCTGTGCCGCCGGCGGCGAGAAATTGCGGTGGTAGTCGAGACCGCATTCGCCGACCGCGACGACCTCGGCGGCGCCCGCGAGCTGCCGCAGCTCCGTCGCCGCGCCCGCATCGAGTGCCGTGGCATGGTGCGGGTGGACACCCGCGGTCGCGCACAGCAGCGCGGGCAGCGCTCGTGCGAGATGGATCGCAGCGCGCGTACTCTCGAGCGACGCGCCCGTGACCACCATGCGCGTCACGCCGGCTGCGAGCGCACGCCGCACCACGTCCTCGCGGTCGCGGTCGTAGCTGTCGTGGGCGAGGTTGATGCCGATGTCGACGAAGTTCATTGAAGTTCCGGATCGCGAGCTGCCGCGCCATCGTACCGGCGCAGCACGCCTGCCGGCGTATAATCGACCGCCCGACCCGAGGGATGCCGCCATGACCGATCCTGCCGGTTCTTCAGCTCCCGACCGTCCGGCCGTTCCCGCCACGGCCAGCCCGCTGGCCTCGCGGCTGCTGCACATGCTGCTATTCGCAGTGATGTTCTGGCTGCTCTGTTGGGCCGTGGCACTGACCGCGATCGTGCAGCTCGCATTCCGCGTGTTCGGCAGCTCGCCGAGCCCGGAGCTGCAACGCTTCGGCGCCGGCCTCGCGCGCTACACCAGCCAGGTGATCGCCTACCTCAGCTTCGCTTCCGACCGCCTGCCGTTCCCGTTCAGCGACTGGCCGCAGACCTCTGGGCAGCTCGGCGAGGACGATTTCTCGGGCTTGTGAGGAACGCGCAAGAGCCCTAGGCAGCGACGTCGGCGAGTACTCGCTCGAGTGCCGCCACGTCCTCCTCGGGCTGGTCCCAGCCCACGACCAGCCGCGCTTCGCCGGAGCCTTCCGGCCCCCAGTCGTGGAACGCGAAACCCGCGGCGCGCAGCCGCGCGATCCGCTCGTCGCCGGCCGCGAGGAACACCTCGTTCGCCTCGACCGGATGCCGCAGCAGCGCTCCCGCGGCCGCGCCGAGGCGCCGTGCCAGCGCGTTGGCGCGCGCGGCATGCTGCAGCCAGAGCCCGTCTTCGAGGCTGGCGAGCAGCTGCGCCGAGACATAGCGCATCTTCGACAGCAGATGGGCCGCACGCTTGCGGCGCCGCTCGAAGTCCTCGATGCGCGCGGTGTCGAAGAACACCACGGCCTCGGCGCCGAGCGCGCCGTTCTTGGTGGCGCCGAAGGACAGCACGTCGACGCCGGCGCGCCAGGTCAGGTCCGCCGGGTGACAGCCGAGGAAGGCGACGGCATTGGCGAAGCGCGCGCCGTCGACGTGCACGGCGAGGCCGCTGGCGTGCGCGAGCGAGGCGAGTGCGGCGAGCTCGGCGCGACGGTAGCTCGTACCGCATTCGGTCGCCTGCGTCAGGGTCAGCGCGCGCGGTTGCACGGTGTGCACCGTCGGCGGGTTGTCGCGCAGCGCCGCCGCCACGGTCGCCGGCGCCAGCTTGCCGTGCTCGCCGGGCAGCAGCAGCAGCCGGGCGCCGCCCGACATGAACTCGGGCGCACCGCATTCGTCGCGCACCACGTGCGCACCCTCGTGCGCGAGCATCGCTCCCCAGGGCGGGACCAGAGTCGCGAGCGCAAGGGAGTTGGCCGCCGTGCCGGTCGCGACCGGGAACACGCGCACTTCGTGGTCGAAGAGCGCGGCGAACGCGGCATCGAGCCGGCGCGTCCATTCGTCGTCGCCGTAGGCGCGGGCCGGACCGTGGTTCGCCGCGGCGATGG
>JADLDF010000451.1 GCA_020846815.1 Gammaproteobacteria bacterium
AGACCATGAACGTGGCGGCATCCTCGCCATCGGCGCGATCGAAGCGGATCAGCAGAAATTCAGCCATGGGTCATTCCGTGAATGTGCGCCCGACGACGCGCACGCGCCCGCCGGGGCCGGCGGGGCCTGATTGATAGTGCAACAGACTGTACAAGGCGAAATCCGAAGTGCCAATGGTCGCCAGCGTGCGCAACTGGAACCAGTCGGAGGTCTCGCCGACCGGCAGCGCCTGGGCGAGCTTCTGCCGGGCGGCCGGATCGGCGAACATGCCGTCGAAGCTGGCCTGATCGGGGAAGCACTTGGTGGTGCGAAGGCGCTGCAGGCCACCGGGGTCGTGGGGGCGGCCAAACTGCTTCTGATTCGTCATGGCGTCGATGAGCTCACCGGACGCGGTGCAGAGGTTCACGGCCGTGCCGCGTGGCAGGGCTGTGACGTAAGGCGCGAGCTTCTGCCAGCGCTCCAGGTCGAAGCTCTTCAGCGCCAGCATCTCGGTGGGATTGGTGATCACGCGGTTCGGCGGACGGTAGCCCGGTATCTCGGCGGTATAGACGCTGTCCTCGGCACCGCCGTTCGTCGGCAGGAGGTCGTCATCGATCCAGTCGGCCATCGCGCCCGCCCAGGCACTTTCGAGTTCGAGGTTCTCGAGCAGACGGCCGAAGACCTCGACGGCTTCGGTGTTGATCGTGCCGTCGGCCTGGGTCAGATTGTTCAGGTTGAAGCGGCCCTGCAGGTCGACGAGGTTCGCCGCCAGCATGCGGCCGGGCAGCACTTCGGTGGGCCCGAACGCGTTGGCCCAGCGCTGCGCGTCGTGGATCGTTCCGTTGGTCTGCTGCCGATCGCTCGAGATCGCGGCCGCAGCAATCCCCTCGGCAGCGGCCGCGATCTGCTGCGCTTCGTCGTAGGCAGCGCCGCCGCTGCCGCGCCGCGCCGCGAGCGTGGTATCGAACGCGATCGCGGTCGCGACCACGGTCGCGAGCGCGACCAGCACGACCGCGGTCAGCAGCGCGATGCCGCGCTGGCGCGCGAGTCGGGCTGGGTGCGGCCTCACCCGGGCACCTCGACCAGCCGCGTCACAGTGCCGAAGTCGCGCGTCTCGAGCGTGATCTCCACGGCGACCGGCAGCAGACGCGAGGCGCGGCCCGGCCGCTGCGCCGGCGTGCCCGGCGGCGGCCACTGCTCCAGCCACTGCCGGCTCAGGTCCATGTAACGCAGGCGCACCGCGACCAAGTCGTTCGCGAGGACCCGCCGCGATGCGACCACGGCCTGGGTGCGATCGAGCGTCGGCCAAGCCTGGCGGACCAGCGTGCCGTTCTCGAACAGATAATCGATGCGCTGCAGCGACGGGCGTGCCGCGCCGGCCAGATGTCCGGCGCCGCCGCGCGTGAACGAGACCAGGGTCGCGACGCGCGGATCGGCGCGCAGCGCGTCTTCCTCGCCGCTGCCGAGCACGTCGCGCACCGGGCGCGGCGCAAGCTGCGAGAAATCCTGGGTCAGCAGCCGCATGGTGCGCTGCAGGTCGTTGAGCCGCTGCTGCTGAGCACGCACGCCGTCGCGGTTGGCGAGCGCCTGGGTGATCGCACCGTAGCCGAGCGCGAACATGACCGCGGTCACGAACAGCGCGACCAGCAGCTCGAGCAGCGTGAAGCCACGGCTTGCTGCGTAGCGTGCGCCGAGCCGCACCAGCAGGTCGAAACCATGGCTGGGTGCGTGATACGTCTTGGGCCGCATCATCAGGCTGAAGCCGTGGTTGGCCATGCGGCACGCGCCGGGCCGCATCATGGCGTCGTCTCCGGTGTGCCCGAGCCGGAGTTCGTGCCTGAGCTCGTGCTCGAGCCGGTGCCGGAGTTCGAACTTGTGCTCGAGCCGGTACCCGGCGCCTGCGGCGCCACGGGCTCCCAGTCGACGCCCGTGCCGGGGCCGGCGAGGTCGCGCGCCAGCACGCCGCTGAGGGTCAGCGTCCAGCTGCCGCCGTCGTCTGCAGCCGCGGCCGAAGGGGTCGTTGCAGGCGCGCCCGGCAGCGCGGGCCGCACGCTGACGTCGATGCGGCGCAGGCCCGGCAGCGCCGCATTCGCAATCTGCTGGCGCCAGCGCCAGCGCTGGCCGGCGTAATCGAGCTCGCCCTCGCTCGTGCCGTTCTGCGGCGGGTTGGCCAGCAGCCGCGTCTCGGCGATGCGGTTCGCGGCGATCCACTGCGCGAAGGTCTTTTCGCGCAGGTAGACGGAGCTGGCCGCCGCGGTGTTCAGCGACGAGAGCACCGCGGCGGCGCCCGCGGCCACGATGACCAGCGCGACCAGCACCTCGACCAGCGTGAAACCGCGCGCACGCAGGTTCAGCCCTCCGGCTTGCGCGAGCCGCTGCACCGTCCGCGTGAAGCCATGCGCACGCACGTTCAGCCGGCCCCCGTCTCGACGAGCTCGCCGATTTCGAGACTGCCGTCCTCGCGTGGCCGGATCGTCTGGCGCGGGAGGCCGCCGACGCGCCGCAAAGTCAGCTCGAAGGAAGTGAACTCGCCGCTCGAGGCCACACCGATGTGCGGCGTCGGCGTCTGGATCTTCTCCTCGCGGTCGAGCACGATGCGCCTGCCTTCGAGCACGAGATCGAACTCCAGCCCCTCGGGCAGGGTGCGCGGCCGCAGCACGTCGTCGCCGACTTCGAGCCAGCGGTTGTCGCGCGCATCCCAGGCGAGGAAGGTGTAGCCCGTGCGCGTGAAGCGCAGGCCGTATTCGCGCGTCTGCAACTCGGCAAGGTCGCGCGCATAGGCGAGCAGCGCATCGAAGCGCCGCGTCTCGTTCTCGAGACTGCGGTCGCGGCCCGCGACGCCGAGCGCCAGCACGGCGCCGACGACCATGACGCCGATGATCACGACGACCACGAGCATCTCGACCAGGGTGAAGCCGCGGCTGGCTCGCGCGGCGGACATGATGGCGCTGCCCCGCGTCCTATTCGTCGAGGTTCCAGTTGCCGACGTTGTCCTGGTCGGACTCGTCGGTGCCTTCCTGGCCGTCTGGGCCGACGGAGTAGAGGTCGTACTCGCGTCCGCGCTGGCCGGGATAGGCGTAGCGGTATTCGTTGCCCCAGGGATCCTTGGAGACGCGCGACAGGTAGCCGCCGGTCTTCCAGTTGCGCACCGATGGATCGTCCGGCTTCTTCACCAGCGCCATCAGGCCCTGCTGCGTCGTCGGAAAGCGCGCCGTGTCGAGGCGGTACATCGACAGCGCCGTCTCGAGCATCTGGATGTCGCCCTTGACCTTGGTGATGCGCGCCTCGTCGACCCGGCCCATGACCTGCGGGACGATGAACGCGGCCAGCAGCCCGATGATCACGACCACGACCATGATCTCGATCAGCGTGAAGCCGCGGCTGCGGCGCGCCGCAAGC
>JADLDF010000452.1 GCA_020846815.1 Gammaproteobacteria bacterium
GACAGCATCGAGCGCACCATCTCCTTCTCGGCCGCCGGGAACACGTCGACGACGCGGTCGATGGTCTTGGCGGCGCTGCTGGTGTGCAGCGTGCCGAACACCAGATGGCCGGTCTCGGCGGCCGTCAGCGCCAGGCGGATGGTCTCGAGGTCGCGCATCTCGCCGACCAGGATGATGTCCGGATCCTCGCGCAGCGCCGAACGCAGCGCCTCGCTGAAGCCGAGGGTGTCGCGGTGCACCTCGCGCTGGTTCATGAGGCAGCGCTTGCTCTCGTGCACGAACTCGATCGGATCCTCGATCGTGATGATGTGGTCCGGCCGGTTGTCGTTGCAGTGGTTGATCATGCCGGCGAGCGTCGTCGACTTGCCGGAGCCGGTGGGGCCCGTGACCAGCACCAGGCCGCGCGGCAGCATGCACAGGTCGCGGAAGATCTTCGGCGCGTTCAGGTCGTCCAGCGTCAGGATCGTGGACGGGATGTTGCGGAAGACTGCGCCGGCGCCGCGATTCTGGTTGAATGCGTTGACGCGGAAGCGCGCGAGCTTGGGGATCTCGAACGAGAAGTCCGTCTCGAAGAACTCCTCATAGGCCTTGCGCTGCTTGTCGTTCATGATGTCGTACACCATGCCGTGCACTTCCTTGTGGGACAGCGCGGGCATGTTGACGCGTTTCATGTCGCCGTCGACACGGATCATCGGCGGCATGCCTGCAGAGAGGTGCAGGTCAGAGGCCTTGTTCTTGACTGCAAAAGCGAGCAGCTGCGCGATATCGACGGCCATGCGAACTCCCGGGCAAGCGACCGGAGTATAGCCAAGGGTCCGACCCCCACCTATGTTAATCCTTCCGCAGAATCTTCCTGACAACGTCCGCGCCGTGCAGGCCCGGATCGCCGCCGCCGCGGCACAGTGCGGCCGGAGTGTCGACTCCATCACGCTTCTGGCCGTCGGCAAGGGCCAGGACGCCGCGACGCTCGCCGCCGCGGCCGGGCTCGGCCTGCGGCACTTCGGCGAGAACTACCTGCAGGAAGGCCTGCCGAAGGTCGAAGCGCTGCGCGACCGCGGCCTGACCTGGCACTTCATCGGCCAGGCGCAGGCGAACAAGACACGCGAGATCGCGCTGAACTTCGACTGGGTCCACACGGTCGACCGCCTGCGCATCGCCCGTCGCCTCGCCGAGCAGCGTTCGCCCCACCTCGCGCCGCTGCAGGTCTGCATCCAGCTGCGGCTCGGCGACGAGCCCAGCAAGGGCGGCATCGCCCCCGACGAGGCCGCGGACCTCGCCGCCGAGATCCGCGCCCTGCCGCGGCTGCGGCTGCGCGGTGTCATGTGCCTGCCGCCGCCCGAGGAGGATCCGCTCGCGCAGCGCCGCTGGTTCGCCGCGGCGCGCCATGCCCGGGATGCGATCGGGGCACGGATCGGCGGCGCGGCGCTCGACACGCTCTCGATGGGCATGAGCGGCGACCTCGAGGCCGCGATCGCCGAAGGCGCGACGATCGTGCGCGTCGGCACGGCGCTGTTCGGTCCGCGCCGTCCGGCATGATCCGCGGCATCGCGGGACGCTGTGCGCCGGCTGCGATTAGAATGCCGGCATGAATCCCGACATCAAGGTCGCCTTCGTCGGCGGTGGCAACATGGGCCGCGCGCTGGTCGGCGCGCTGCGCGACCGCGGTCACCCGGCCGCGAAGCTCGCGATCGGCGAGGCCTACGAGGCGACGCGCACGGCCCTGCTGCGCGATTTTCCCGGCGTGCCGGTGGACGCCGACAACCTCGCCGCGATCGACGGCGCCGGCCTGGTCGTGCTCGCGGTCAAGCCGCAGGAGATGGCACCTGTGGTCGCGGCGCTGCAGCCGGCGCTGCGGCGTTTCCGCCCCGTCGTGCTGTCCATCGCCGCCGGGCTGCGGGTCGCGGATCTCTCGGGCTGGTGCGGCCCGGGCATACCCGTAGTGCGCGCGATGCCGAACCGGCCGGCGCTGGTCGGCGCGGCCGCCACGGGCCTGTACGCGGGCCCCGAAGTGCCGCCGCCGGCGCGTGCGCTCGCCGAGGACGTGATGCGCTCCGCGGGTGCGGTCGCCTGGGTGGACGACGAATCGCTGATGGACGTAGTCACCGCAGTCTCCGGCAGCGGCCCCGCCTATTTCTTCCTGCTCGCCGAGGCGCTGGCCGAGGCCGGCGCCGCACAGGGCCTCGCGCCCGAGGCGGCGCGCCGGCTCGCGGTCGCGACGCTGCGCGGCGCCGGCCTGATGGCCGAGCGCAGCGACGGCGACCTCGCGCGGCTGCGCGCCGAGGTGACCTCGCGCGGCGGCACGACCGAAGCCGCGCTGCAGGCACTGCACGATGCGCGCTTCCGTGCGGCCGTCGGTGCCGCCGTCGAGGCGGCCGTGCGGCGCGGGCACGAGCTCGCCGCGCAGTTCGGCACCCACCGATCCTGATCCTCCCGCCCGGGCCGACGGCATGCAAGACGTCCTCGTATTCCTCGTCGATACCTTCTTTTCCCTGCTGTTCTTCGTGTTCCTGCTGCGGCTGCTGCTGCAGTGGGCGCGAGCGGACTTCCGCAACCCGCTATCGCAGGCGATCGTCCGCCTCAGCAACTGGCTGATCATGCCGTTGCGACGCATGCTGCCGCCGGTCGGGCGGGTCGACACGGCCTCGATCGTGGCGGTGCTGCTGGTGGCGCTGGCCCAGATCGCGGCGCTGTCTCTGGTGCGCGGCTTCGGCCTGCCGGATGCCCTGGACCTGTTCCGCCTCGCGGCGCTGGAGATCGTCCGCACCACGCTCTGGGTCTATTTCTGGGCGATCTTCATCTATGCCCTGCTGTCGATGATCGCGCCCGGCTCCTACTCCCCCGCCACCTCGATCCTCGAATCACTCTGCGAGCCGGTGCTCCGGCCGATCCGCCGCACGATCCCCTCGGTCGGCGGTCTCGATCTCTCCCCGCTCTGGGCAGGCATCAGCATCCAGGTGCTGTTGATCCTGCTGCGCTGACGCCAGATGGCGACAGTGCCCGACTCAGGCGACTGGCTCCGCGTCATCGGCCACGACCTCGTCCTGTCGGTGCGCGTGCAGCCGCGCGCGTCGCGGACGCGTGTCGACGGCATCGAGTCTGGTCGCCTGCAGCTGCGCGTCACGGCCCCGCCGGTGGAGGGCGGCGCGAACCGCGCGGTCGTCGAACTGCTCGCCGCAGTGCTCGACCTGGCACGCGGTCGCATCTCGATCCTGCGCGGCGAGCACGCCCGGAACAAGGACGTCTGCATCGCCGGCGCGGCGGCCGCACGCGAGCGCTTCGCCGAGACGCTGGTCGAGACATGTGCCCGAAAGCCTTGATTTTCAGCCTCGCGCGCGCGGCCTTGTGAGCGTCGATGCGCGCGAGCCTATAAAAAAAGGGGTTTTCGCAGCGCGCATCGCGAAAAAACGCTTGCGAAGCACTACGCATGTGCTATGTTGCGCGCCGATTCGTGCGGCGCCGCGATGCGCGCTCAAGTCGCAATTCACTTTCCGAAATCATCTAGGAGTACCTGAAACATGGCTAAGAAGGCTGGCCCGCCGACGAAGTCGGAGATCCTGAACCAGATCGCGAAGGACACCGAGCTGTCCCGCAAGCAGGTCTCGGGGGTGTTCGAC
>JADLDF010000453.1 GCA_020846815.1 Gammaproteobacteria bacterium
CCGTGCTGCAGCGCATGCACCGCGAATGGCCGTTCTTCCGCACGCTGCTGTCGAACCTCGACATGGTGCTCGCCAAGTCCGACCTCGGGATCGCGGCCCGCTATGCGGGCCTCGTCGAGGATCGCAGCCTTGCGCGGCGCGTGTTCCGGGCGCTGGAGCAGGAATGGCAGCGCACCGGCGAAGCGCTCGGCCGCATCACCGGCGAGCGCACGCGGCTGGCGTCGAATCCGGCGCTGGCGCGCTCCATCGCGCACCGATTTCCCTATCTCGACCCGTTGAACCACCTGCAGGTCGAGCTGCTGAGGCGCTTCCGCAGCGGCCGCGTCCCGGCCGAGCACGCCGCCCGCCTGAAGCGCGGCATCCACATCTCGATCAACGGCATTGCGACGGGGCTGAGGAATACGGGCTGAGCCTGGGCTGTAGACGATCCCTCGGCTCAGAACGATCGCGGCAACCCGAGCTGGTGCTCGGCGATGTACGAGAGGATCAGGTTGGTCGAAATCGGCGCGACCTGGTAGAGCCGCGTCTCGCGGAACTTGCGCTCGACGTCGTATTCCGCCGCGAATCCGAAGCCGCCATGCGTCTGCAGGCAGACGTTCGCGGCCTCCCACGAGGCCTTGGCCGCGAGCAGCTTGGCCATGTTCGCCTCGGCGCCGCAGGGCTTCTGGGCGTCGTAGAGCTCGCAGGCGCGGAAGCGCATCAGGCTCGCCGCCTCGGTCTCGATCCAGGACTCGGCGATCGGGAACTGCACGGCCTGGTTCTGGCCGATCGGGCGGTCGAATACGCGGCGCTCGTTGGCGTATTTCGTCGCCCGGGCGACGAACCAGTAGGCGTCGCCGATGCACTCGGCGGCGATCAGCACGCGCTCGGCATTCAGGCCGTCGAGGATGTACTTGAACCCCTTGCCGTCTTCGCCGATGAGGCTGTCGGCGGCGATCTCGAGATCGTCGAAGAACAGCTCGTTGGTCTCATGATTGACCATGTTCGGGATCGGTCGCAGCTCGAGGCCACGACCGAGCGCTTCGCGCAGGTCGACCAGGAATACCGACAGGCCGTCCGACTTCTTCCTCACCTCGGCGAGCGGCGTGGTGCGTGCCAGCAGGATCATCAGGTCGGAATGCTGCACGCGCGAAATCCAGACCTTCTGGCCGTTGACGACGTAGCGATCGCCCTTGCGCGCGGCCGTGGTCTTGAGCCTGGTGGTGTCAGTGCCAGTGGTCGGCTCGGTCACGGCCATCGATTGCATGCGCAGTTCGCCGGCGGCGAGCTTCGGCAGGACCTCGCGGCGCTGCTGCTCGCTGCCGTGGCGCACCAGGATGTTCATGACATACATCTGGCCGTGGCAGGCGCCGGAATTGCCGCCGCTGCGATTGATCTCTTCCATGATCACCGAGGCCTCGGCGAGCGAGAGGCCCGAGCCGCCGTACTCCTGCGGGATCAGCGCAGCCAGCCAGCCGGCCCGGGTCAGCGCGTCGACGAATTCCTCGGGATAGCCGCGTTCGGCATCGACCTTGCGGAAGTACTCGTCGGGAAATTCAGCGCAGAGCGCGCGTACAGCCGAACGGATCTCCTCGTGGTTATCGCTCGAGCTCATGTCGGCAGATCCAACCTGTCTCAGTGTGGGATAGGAGCCAGCGGCCTCCGGTCAGGTCTTTTCGGGACCGACGCGCACCAGCGCCTTGCCGAAGTTGCCACCGCGCATCAGGCGGCAGAACGCTTCGGGTGCGGAGTCCAGGCCTTCGGAAACGTCCTCGCGCCAGCGGAATTCGCCCTTGCGGATCCAGCCGCCGATGGTTCGGGTCATTTCGGCCATGCGGTGCAGGTGATCGTAGACGACCAGGCCCTTCATGGTCGCGCGCGCGCCGACGACCGGCCCGAGCCACGGGCCCGGCGGCGGCTGGTCCATGCTGTAGGCCTCGATCATGCCGCAGAGCACGATGCGCGCGCCGAGCGCGAGGTTGCGGATCACGGCAGCCAGGGTGTCGCCGGCGACGTTGTCGAAGTAGACGTCGATGCCGTCCGGGCAGACGGCCTTGAGCTCTGCGGCGAGATCACCGCTCCTGTAGTTCACGCAGGCGTCGAAGCCGAGCACCTTCACGGCGTAGTCGCACTTGTCCTGCGAGCCGGCGATGCCGACGACGCGTGCACCCATGTGGCGCGCGACCTGGCCCGCGGTGCTGCCGACCGGACCGGTGCAGGCGGAGACCACGAAGGTCTGACCCGGCCGCGGCTCGCCGAGGTACACCGTGCCGGCCCAGCCCGTGAGACCCGGCATGCCCAGCACGCCGAGGGCCGTGGAGAGCGGCGCAGTGGCCGGGTCGAGCCTGCGTACGCCCTGGCCCGCGGACAGCGCATATTGCTGCCAACCGTTGCGCACCGCGACGTATTCGCCTGGGCGGAACTCGGGATGGCGCGAGTCCACGACCTGCGCGACGGTCTCGCCGACCATGACGTCTCCCGGCGCGAGGCGGTCGGCGTAGATCTGGCTGTTCTTCATGACGTTGCGGTAGTACGGGTCGAGCGACAGGTACAGCGTGCGCGACAGGAACTGCCCCGGGCCAGGGGCCGGGATCGCGGTGGAGTCGGCACCGAAGTCCCCGGGCACGGGCAGGCCCTGCGGCGAGCGGGCGAAGGTGATGCGGTGGTTGCGATCGGGCATGGCGCGAGGCTCCAAGACGACTCCGGGGCCTCGCGGGCCCCGGAGCCTATGATCGGATGGACGGATCGGGCTTCAGAGCTGGCCGAGCACGTGGTCGGCCGCCGAGACTTTGAACTGGCCCTTCTCCTCGACGTTGACCTGGGTCGCGACGCCGTCCTTGACGACGATGGCGAAGCGCTGGCCACGCACGCCCATGCCGAAGCCGCGCGCGTCGAGCTCGAGACCGAGCGTCTTCGCATAGTCGCCGTTGCCGTCGGCCAGCATCACGACCTTGTCGCCGACGCCACCCGACTTGCCCCAGGCATTCATCACGAACACGTCGTTGACGGACATGCAGGCGATGGTGTCGACGCCCTTGGCCTTGATGGCGTCGGCCTGCTGCACGAAGCCCGGCAGGTGCTTGGCATCGCAGGTCGGCGTGAACGCCCCCGGCACCGAGAACA
>JADLDF010000454.1 GCA_020846815.1 Gammaproteobacteria bacterium
CGTAAGCGTTGCCCCGCGGCCCTTCTTGCTTCGGCAGGTTGAAGGCTGAGAGGAGAGCCATCGCGGAGGTGAAGCGATGGCAAGGGGAATGGCTGGCACCGACGCCAGCACCGGTGCTGGCACTGGAGCTTCGGAGCGGGTCGAGATCGTCACGCGTGGCGAGCGCCGTCGGAGTTTCAGCGCGGAGGAGAAGGTCCGGCTGGTGGCCGAGACGTTCCAGCCTGGCGAGACGGTGACGACGGTGTCGCGCCGGCACGGCATCTGCACGAGCCTGCTGCATCGCTGGCGGCGCGTGGCACGTGGCGAGGTGCCGAGCCGACGCGCGGCGAGACCACGGCTGCTGCCGGTGCGGCTGGTGGCGCCTGGCGCGGCGCCCGCGCAACCCAAGCCAGTACCCGCTCCCGACATCGCGCCCGCCCCGATCGAGGTGGTGCTGCGCAACGGGCGGGTGCTGCGGGTCGCGGTAACGATGGATCTCGCTGCGGTCGCGCGCCTCGCGGCGGCGCTGGAGGCGTGATCGGCCCGCCAGCGGGCGTGCGGGTCTGGCTGGCGGCCGGCCCGACGGACATGCGCCGGGGCTTCGACGGGCTGGCGCGGCTGGTGCAGGAGGTGCTCGGGCGCGACCCGTTCAGCGGCCATGTCTTTGCGTTCCGCGGCAGGCGCGGCCACCTGGTGAAGCTGCTGTTCTGGGATGGCCAGGGCCTGTGCCTCTACGCCAAGCGGCTGGACCGTGGACGTTTCGTCTGGCCCAACGCACAAGACGGCGTGGTCTCGCTGACGCCGGCGCAGCTGTCGATGCTGCTGGAGGGGATCGACTGGCGCATGCCGGCCTGGACGGCGCGTCCGGAGATCGTGGGGTAGCGCTTTCCGCTTGGCATCGCAGGAGTTGGCGCGTCGTTGACGCGACGCGAGGGGATCGGCGACGATTCCGATGTGGTCGCGTCGCTCGACATCGCTGCACTGCCCGACGATCCGGCGCTGCTGCGCGCGTTGCTGGTCGAGGTTCTGGCCGAGCGCGACGATGCCCGCGCCGCACGCGATGCGCTGGAGGCGCAGAACGACCGGCTGCGCCACATCCTGCTGAAGCTGCAGCGGCACCAGTTCGGTCGGAAGTCGGAGCAACTTCCGGAGGAGCAACTCGAACTCGGCCTGGCCGACCTCGAGACGGCGATCGCGAAGTCCGATGCCGAGGCGGAGAAGCGCGACCCGGAGCTCAAGCGCGAGCGCACGGCCAGGCGCCGTGCCAGCCGCGGTGCGCTGCCCGCCCATCTGCCGCGCGTCGAGGTGGTGCTGGCGCCCGAGAGCACGGCCTGCCCATGCTGCGCGGTGGCGATGGTGGAGATCGGTGACGACACCTCCGAGCGGCTCGACGTGATCCCGGCGCAGTTCCGGGTGATCGTGACGCGTCGGCCGAAGCTCGCCTGCCGGTCCTGCGCCGGTGTCGTGGTGCAGCAGCCTGCACCGGCGCGCTTGGTCGAGGGCGGCCTGCCGACCGAGGCGACGGTCGCGCATGTGCTGGTCTCCCGCTACGCCGATCACCTGCCGCTCTATCGTCAGGCCGGGATCCTTGCGCGCCAGGGCGTGGCGGTGGACCGCGCGACGCTGGCGGCCTGGGTTGGCACGGCGGCGGCGGAGATCGCGCCGGTGGTGCGGCGGATGAAGGCGATCCTGCTGGCCTCGCCGCGGCTGTTCGCCGACGAGACCTCGGTGCCGGTGCTCGATCCTGGCCGCGGCCGTACGAAGACCGGCTGGTTCTGGACCATCGCGCGGGACGACCGACCGTGGGGCGGGGCCGACCCGCCGGCGGTCGTCTACACCTACGCTCCGGGCCGTGGGCGCGAGCATGCCCGGGCGCTGCTGGGCGGCTATCGCGGCATCCTGCAGTGCGACGGCTATGCCGCGTACAAGGGCCTCGCCGACACGGCCACGGGGCTGGGCCCGACCGTCATGGCGTATTGCTGGAGCCATGCGCGGCGGCAGTTCTACGACTTGGCGCAGAAGGCCAAGGCGCCGGTTGCCGAGGAGGCGCTGCACCGCATCGCCGCGCTCTACGCCATCGAGGCCGGGATCCGCGGCGCGTCGCCCGACCAGCGCCTGGCCGAGAGGCGCGCCCGCAGTCGCCCGCTGGTCGACGACCTGTTCGCCTGGTTCGAGGCGACGCTGGCGAGGCTGCCTGCGCGCAGCACCATGGCGGAGGCGATCCGCTATGCGATGAACCACCGCGACGGCCTGCTGCGGTTTCTCGACGACGGCCGCATCGAGCTCGACACCAACAGCGTCGAGCGCGCCGCGCGGCCCGTCGCACTCGGCCGCAAGAACGCGCTGTTCGCCGGCTGCGACGAGGGTGCCGAGGCCTGGGCCGCCATCGCCTCGCTGATCGAGACCACGAAGCTCAACGGCGTCGATCCGCAGCGCTACCTCACCGACCTGCTCACCCGCCTCGTCGACGGATGGCCGCAGAGCCGCATCGACGATCTCATGCCGTGGTGCTGGGCAAAGACAGCTCAGGCCTGACGCATCACCCTGACAAGGGCCGCAGAGCAACGCTTAC
>JADLDF010000455.1 GCA_020846815.1 Gammaproteobacteria bacterium
ACGGCCGCGTCGACGACCTGGAGCATGACCGGCGTCACGTCGATGCCGATGCCGTCGCCCTCGATGTACGGGACGATCGGCCGGTCGGGAACGTTGATCGAGCCGTCGGGATTGATCGTGATCTTCGGACCGTCGGCCGGCACGACGATGTGGTCGTATTTCATCCGCGGGGTCCTGCTGGAGGGGCGCTACGGGAATTCTACCGCAGCGCCGCGCCCGGCCCTCCATCGCCCCCGTTCCGTCCGGCTCTGTGATGCCGGTGCCGTCTCACCTCAGTGGGCGGCGGCGAACTGCTCCTCCTCCGTGGAGCCCTTGAGCGCACTCAGCGACGACTGGCCGGCCGCGACGGTCTGGGTGACGTCGTCGAAATAGCCGGCACCGACCTCGCGCTGGTGCTTGGTCGCCGTGTAGCCCTGCGACTCGGCCGCGAACTCGGCCTCCTGCAGCGACACGTAGGCGCTCATCTGGCGCTCCCGGTAGCCGCGCGCCAGCGAGAACATCGAGAAATTGAGCGCGTGGAAGCCGGCCAGCGTGATGAACTGGAACCTGTAGCCCATCGCACCGAGCTCGCGCTGGAACTTCGCGATCGTGGCGTCGTCGAGCTTCTTCTTCCAGTTGAACGACGGCGAGCAGTTGTAGGCGAGCATCTTGTCCGGGAAACGGCGATGGATGGCCTCGGCGAAGCGCTTCGCCTCGACCAGGTCGGGTTTGCCGGTCTCGCACCAGATCAGGTCGGCATAGGGTGCGTAGGCGAGACCTCGGGCGATCGCCGGCTCCAGGCCTGACTTCACCTGGAAGAACCCCTCGGCGGTGCGCGTGGCGCGCGCATCGATGAACGGCCGGTCGCGCTCGTCGACGTCGGAGGTCAGCAGCGTCGCGCTCTCGGCGTCGGTGCGGGCCACCAGCACGGTCGGCACGTCGCAGACGTCGGCCGCGAGGCGCGCGGCCACGAGCTTGTTGATCGCCTCCTGGGTGGGCACCAGCACCTTGCCGCCCATGTGGCCGCACTTCTTCGCCGACGAGAGCTGGTCCTCGAAATGCACGCCGGCCGCGCCGGCGGCGATCATGGCCTTCATCAGCTCGAAGGCGTTGAGCACGCCGCCGAACCCCGCTTCGGCATCGGCCACGATCGGCTGCAGCCAGTCGATCGAGTCGTCGCCTTCGGCGTGATGCAGCTGGTCGGCACGCAGCAGCGTCGCGTTGATGCGCCGTATGACCTCGGGAACCGAATTCACGGGATAGAGCGACTGGTCGGGATACATCTCGCCGGCGACATTGGCGTCGCCGGCGACCTGCCAGCCCGAGAGGTAGATCGCCTTGAGGCCGGCGCGCACCTGCTGCATCGCCTGATTGCCGGTCAGTGCACCGAGCGCGTTGACGAACGGCAGGCTCGCCAGGTGCCGCCAGAGCTTCTCGGCACCGAGGCGTGCCAGCGAATGCTCGACCGCCACGGTGCCGCGCAGGCGCACGACGTCCTGCGCGGCATAGCCGCGCGTGATCCCGCGCCAGCGCGGGCCGTCCTGCCATTCCCGGTTCAATTCGTCGGCGGTCTTCATGGCCATGAGAGTGCTCCTGTATGCGGTGCCGGTTCGGTGAGGTCGGAGAGCCTGGGGGCTCGCAACGGCGGTGTGATCGTTCGGTCAGGCGAGTTCGCGGTACGCGGCCAGCGTCAGGAAGGTCTCGAACCGCTCGGAAGTCGTGATCTCGTCGAGCAGCGCACCGGCGCGCAGGAAGTTGCCGCGCTGCCAGGCGGCTTCGCCGAGTTCGGCGGCGAGGCGCCGCTGCTCCTCGGCCAGCATCTGGCGGAACATCGCAACGGTGACCTTGCGACCGTCGGTGAGCACACCGGTCGGGTGGCGGATCCATTGCCAGATCTGCGCGCGCGAAATCTCGGCCGTGGCCGCATCCTCCATGAGGTTGTAGATCGGCACGCAGCCGTTGCCGGACAGCCAGGCCGCGAGGTACTGCAGCGCGACGCTGACGTTGTTGCGCAGGCCCGCCTCGGTGATCGTGCCTTGCGGGATCTGCAGCAGGTCGGCCGCGGCGACGCGCACGTCCTGGCGCAGGCGATGCAGCTGGTTCGGCGTCGGCATCAGCCGGTCGAAGACTTCCATCGCGATCGGCACCAGCGCCGGATGCGCGACCCAGGTGCCGTCGTGGCCGTCGCCGGCCTCGCGCTCCTTGTCGGCGCGCACCTTGGCGAGCGCCGCCTCGTTCGCGGCCGGGTCGTTCTTGATCGGGATCTGGGCCGCCATGCCGCCCATCGCGAACGCACCGCGGCGGTGGCAGGTCTGGATGCAGAGCAGCGAGTAGGACCGCAGGAAGTGCGTCGTCATCGTCACCTGCTGGCGATCGGGCAGCACGAAGTCCGGCCGCCGCGCGAACTTCTTGATGAAGCTGAAGATGTAGTCCCAGCGGCCGCAGTTGAGCGCGACGATGTGGTCGCGCAGCTCGTGAAGGATCTCGTCCATCTCGAACGCGGCGAGCACGGTCTCGATCAGCACCGTGCAGCGGATCGTGCCGTGCGCGAGCCCGAGCCGGCGTTCGGCGAAGTCGAAGACCTCGGCCCAGAGCCGCGCCTCGC
>JADLDF010000456.1 GCA_020846815.1 Gammaproteobacteria bacterium
CGAGCGCCGCGTCGACGCCGGGCCCGAACAGCTTGCGCAGGAACTCGGTCGGCAGACGCGGACGGTCGGTGAAGCGGCCTTCGGCATCTTCGGCAGAAGGCAGCAGCGGCGGCACGTAGTAGACGTTCGGGCCGGTGCCGTACTCGGCGTGCAGCGGCAGCGCGACCTTCCACTTGTTGACGAGCTTGTCGATGGGGCCGTCCGCGTCGTCGAGGAAGCCGACGAAGCGCAGCCGACCGGGGCATTGGCGCGCGCAGGCAGGCGCTACGCCCTGCTCGAGCCGCGGGAAGCAGAACACGCACTTCTGCGACTTGTTGGTCAGGAAATTGAAATAGACCTTGTCATAGGGACAGGCGAGATTGCAGAGCCGTGCGCCCTGGCACTTGTCCTGATCGATCAGCACGATGCCGTCCTGCTCGCGCTTGTAGATGGCCTGGTTCGGGCAGGCCGCGAGGCAGGCGGGCCTGGTGCAGTGGTTGCACAGCCGCGGCATGTAGAAGTGGTAGTTGTTCGGGTAGTCGCCCGAGCTCGTATCCTCGTCCCAGTTGGCGCCGTAGTTCATCGGCTCGCGCTGCAGGCGCGGCGTCTCGCCCTTGAAATAGACCTGCTCGTGGTTCAGCGGCTGCACGCTGCCGTAGTCCTCATCGGCGTGCAGCGGGCCGTACTGCAGCTCGCCATCCTTCCAGCCGGCCTGCGCGCCCTTTTCCTGCCAGTTCTTCGGATAGCCGCGGCCCGGCTGGGTCTCGACGTTGTTCCAGAGCATGTACTCCTGGCCGCCCTCGTCGGTCCACATGGACTTGCAGGCCGCGGTGCAGGTCTGGCAGCCGATGCACTTGTTGAGGTCGATGACCATCGCGATCTGGCGCATGCGGGTCTCCCGATCAGGCCTGAGACGCCGCCGCACGCGGATCGCCCGGTGGCGGCGTGTACTTCTCGAAGTTCACGGTGCAGTCGTGATAGGTCTGGTTCGGTACGTAGTCCGGCGCCTGGAAGGCGACCTGGCCGTAACCACTGACCAGGGAGGTCGGCTTCAGCAGGCCCGCCGTCGGTATGGCGGCGCTGAAGTTCTGCCGGCCACGGAACAGCATCGGATCCCAGCCGTGGTACATGAACATCGTGCCGGGCTGGATGCTCGCGCTGACGTGGGCGAGCGCAACGAATGAGCCGTGCGAATTGAAGGTACGCACGAGGTCGCCGTCCTCGACACCGCGCGCGCGCGCGTCGTCGGGGTTGATGTGGATGTCGGGCTCACCGCGCTGCAGCGCCAGCAGCAGGTCGTCGTCGCGGTACAGGCTGTGCACGCCGTGGCGGGCGTGGCCCATGGTCAGGCGCAGCGGATAGCCCTCGATCGACAGCGGGTCGACGTGCGCGGGCAGCGCCTCGCCCTCGCGCAGGAACCAGTCGTGGTCGAAATAGAACTGCTGGCGCCCGGTCAGGGTGGCGTAGGGCAGCTTGTCGCGCACGCTCGCGAGAATCTGGTAGCTGAACGGCGACTTCGGGCCGAACTGCGTGCCGGCGGAATCATCGGCGACCACGAAGCCTTTCTGCGCCAGTTCTTCGAACTTGAGCTTCGGGATGCCGGCGGAGTTGTCGATCAGGAACTGGGCGATGTCGCGGCTGCTGCCGATCTGACCATCCATGGTGAGGAGCTGGTGCAGCCTGCGGTAGTCGTGCTTCACGGGCTTGCCCCAGATCACGTCCTCGATCGGCGCGAGGTCGCGCGCGCGGGCCTGCTCGCTGATGGCCTTCGCGATGCGCGCCATGGCCTCGAAGTCGTCGACCGACTCGCCGACCGGCGGTACCGCGCGCTCGATGACCTGCACGTACGGCGTGCGGCCCTCCATGACGAAATCCTGACGCTCGTAGTGATGCGCGATCGGCAGCACGTAATCGGCGTACATGGCCGTCACGCTCATGTCGGGCGTCAGCGCGACGATGGTGTCGAGCTTGGCGAGCACGGTCTCGCGGAAGCGCGTGCCGGCGGCGCGCCAGTTGCCGGTGTTGTGGCCGGCCATGAAGGCCATCTTCCAGGGCACGCGCGAGTAGTCGGGGATCCAGCCCTTGGACACGGCCTCGCGGTAGTTCGAGTCGACGTATTCGGCGAACTCCTCGCCGTAGACCTGGGCATTGAGCACCCGGCCGTCGCCGCGCGCATAGTCCCAGAGCGAGATCGCGGCCACCTTCGCGTTCGGCCCAATACCGGCGAAGCCGAACTGCACGAAGCCGTCGGCATTGGGGTTCTGCGTGGTCTGCATGCCGCCGCCTTCGCGGCCGGTGTTGCCGGTCAGCGCGCACAGCAGCAGCCAGGCGCGGTGCAGCATGTCGCCGTGCAGCCACTTGGCCGAGCGGTAGCCGGAGAAGATCATGCCGGCGCCCGACTTCGCGAACGTGCGCGCAACCGCGCGGACGTTGTCGGGATGCACACCGGTGATCTCCTGGCTGCGTTCGGGTGTGTAGTCGGCTTCGCAGTGCGCCTTCAGCTTCGCGTAGACCGTGGTCACTTCGACGCGGCCGCGGCGGGTGCGGATCTTCCAGCGGCCCTCGAGGGCGGGACGACGCTCGCCGAGCGCGAGCGTCTCGCCGGACTCGGGGTTCGGCATCCGGCCCGTCGCTGCGCCGTAGCCGGTGGCGGCGGCCTTCACGGGCTTCTTCCGGGCCTCGTCCCAGACGTAGAACGTACGCTCGGCAGCCTCGCCCTGCTCGCCGAAGTCGCTGGCGCGCAGGAACTTGCCGTCGTCGGCGCGCACC
>JADLDF010000457.1 GCA_020846815.1 Gammaproteobacteria bacterium
GCAGGCCGGCATCGTCGCGCGCGCCGCGCAGCTGCAGCCCGGCCGACTGCGTCGCGACGAAGCCGGCGCGCTGCAGCGCTTCGCCGAGCGTGCGGCCCGCGGCGAAGCCGCGCGCGACGCCGTCGAGTTCGGCCCGCCGCCGCAGCGGCGCCTGCGCTCCGGCCGGGCGGCAAGGCCCGCGCCGCAGTGCTTCGGCCGCGGCCAGCAGCCGCGCGGCATCCGGGACCGCCGCCGGCTGGGCTGCG
Organism: Gammaproteobacteria bacterium; assembly: GCA_020846815.1. The sequence continues at coordinate 246 of JADLDF010000457.1, forward strand.
TATCGGGCGCGAGGCACGGCGGCCTGCTGCGCGTCGCGCGGTGCTGCGACGGCAAAGAGCGGCGGCACGAAGCCGATCGCGCCGATGAGCAGCAGGCTGAGCCAGGGTGCATGGACGAGCAGCCCAGGCCCGGATGCGCCGATGAGCAGCAGACGAGGCCGGAATGCGCGGACGAGCTGCAGGCGGGGCCAGGATCCGCGGACGACATGACGCTTCATGCCAGGGAACGAGTCTCGCGGCGGCGCGGAGTTCCCCGGCGGCGGTATGCTGTCGCGCCATGAGCCCGACCGACCCCGTGCTGCTGGCGCTGCGCGACGCGCAGCGGCGTTTCGCCGCCGAGCGCGACTGGCAGCAGTTCCATTCGCCGAAGAACCTCGCCGCTGCGCTCAGCGTCGAGGCCGCCGAGCTGCTCGAGCACTTCCAGTGGATCGGCGAGGATGCTTCGCGCACTCTGCCGGAGGCCGCACGCGCGCGCGTCGCCGAGGAGCTGGCCGACGTGCTGCTCTACCTCGTGCGCCTCGCCGACGAGCTCGACGTCGATCTCGCCGCTGCAGCCTTCGCGAAGCTCGCCCGCAACGCCGAGAAGTACCCGGTCGAAAGATCGCGCGGCAGCGCGCGCAAGTACGACGAGCTCTGAGAGTCGCCGTCGCGGCGGCGGCACCGTTCGGCGACGTCCCGGGGCTTGATTCGAAGTCCGGCGCATCCCGCGGCGCGATCGCAACCGCGGAATCCGTTCGGCGGTGCCTCAGGGCTTGTTCGGCGCCGCCTCCGGCGTGGCCGGCGCCTTGGCGGTTTCCAGAACCTCCACTTCGAACACCAGCGTCGAGCCGCCGGGGATGCGCGGTGGCGCACCGCGTTCGCCGTAGGCCGTTTCCGGCGGGCAGACCAGCCGGCTCTTGCCACCCACCTTGATCTGCTGCACGCCCTCGGTCCAGCAGGGGATCACGCCGTCGAGCGGGAAGGTCGCGGGCTCGCCGCGACGCAGCGAGCTGTCGAACACGGTGCCGTCGACGAGCTTGCCCTCGTAGTGCACGGTGACCTCGTCGCTCTCGCGCGGCGCGGCGCCGCTGCCGGCCTTGAGCGGCGTGATCACGATGCCGCTGGCCGTACGCGTCGCACCCGGTGCCGCGGCTGCCTTGGCGACGAAGGCCTTGCCGAGCTCTTTCTGTTTCGCGGCCGCGGCCGCCATGCGCGTGTTCTGCAGATCCTGGATGCGCGGGCCATAGGCTTCGGGATTCGGCAAGACGCTTTTCTTCAGCACGCCGTCGCGCAGGCCGGTGAGCACCTGCTCGAGCTCGGCCGGCGTCAGCGTGAAGCTCTCGAGCGGACTGCCGAGCAGCACGCCGAGCGCGTACATCGTCTGCTTCGGATCGACCGCCGGCGCGGCGGGCGCCGGTGCGGGCGCAGGCGTGGCCCTCGGTGCGGCAGGCGTGGATTGGGCACGGAGCTCGCCGGCGATCGCCAGCGAGAGTCCGCAGATCATCAGGGCGGTGGGAACGTGTCGCATGGCCGGCAGGGTATCATCTTCCGGTCCGTGGCCCGGTGCGACCGTGCATGTGCGGCCCGATCCACACCGAGGTCTCTGCATGATTCAGGCCCCGTTCCGCCGCGTCGCGGCGCTCGTGCAGGTCGCGCTGCTCGCGGCGCTGTCGCCCGTCATGGCACAGCAGCCTGCTGCCACGGCGCAGCAACCTGCCACGGCACAGCAGCCTGCTGTGACGCAGCCGCCAGTCGCGACACAGCAACCCGTCGAGACAATGCAATCCGTCGCGGCACCGCAGCGCACCGTTCCGGCACCGGTGGACCAGCCGTATCCCGGCACGATCGAGCTCGAAGTGGACCTCACCGACCTCGACCGGCGCGTGTTCGCGGTGCGCGAACGCATTCCCGTTGCTGCTCCGGGCCCGCTCACGCTGCGCTATCCGCGCTGGCTGCCGGGCAACCACGGACCCACCGGACCGATCCAGTCGCTGGCAGGCCTCATCGTCGAAGCCGCCGATGTGCCCGGCCGGCGCATCGCCTGGCAGCGCGACGCCTACGACATGTCCGCGTTCCATCTCGACGTGCCGTCCGGCGTCGCCGCGCTCGATCTGCGCTTCGAATACCTCACGCCCGCGACTCCCGAGCACGGCCGGCGCACCGTGACCGCCGACCTGCTCGGCCTGCAGTGGGAAAAGGCGCTGCTCTATCCGGCCGGCCACTACGCCAGCCGCATCACGGTGCGGCCGGCGGTCCGGCTGCCGGCGGGCTGGGAGTTCGCGACGGCCGCGCGCGTCGCTGCGCGCGATGGCGAGCGCGACGGCGAGCGGGTGCAGTTCGAGCCGCTGAGCCTCGAGCAGCTCGTCGACTCGCCGCTGTTCGCCGGCCGCCACGCGCGTCGCTTCGAGCTCGATGTCGATGCGCGCGCGCCGGTCGTCCTCAACGTGTTCGCCGACCGCGCCTCGCAGCTCGAGGCGACGCCCGCCCAGGTGCAGGCGCACCGCGATCTCGTCGTCCAGGCGCTGCGGCTGTTCGGCTCGCGCCACTACGCGCGCTACGACTTCCTACTCGCGCTCAGCGAGTCCTTCGGCGGCATCGGTCTCGAGCATCACCAGTCGAGCGAGAATGCGGTGAGGCCGGGATATTTCATCGACTGGCAGGGCAGCGCGACCGGCCGCGACCTGCTGGCACACGAGTTCGTGCACTCCTGGAACGGCAAGTTCCGCCGCCCCGCGGACCTGTGGACTCCGGGCTTCGACGTACCGATGCGCAACAGCCTGCTCTGGGTCTACGAAGGCCTCACCGAGTACTGGGGCGCGGTGCTCGCGGCGCGCTCGGGCCTGTGGAGCGAGGCCTATGCGCGCGACGCGCTGGCCCACTACGCTGCGAGCTTCGATCTCGCGCGCGCCGGCCGCCAGTGGCGCAACCTCCAGGACACGACCCAGCAGCCGATCATGGCCTACCGCGTGCCGCTGCCCTGGCCGAGCTGGCAGCGCACGACCGACTACTACACCGAAGGCCTGCTGCTCTGGCTCGACGTCGACATGCGCATCCGCGAGCTGACCCGCGATCGCCGCTCGCTCGACGATTTCGCGCGCACGTTCTTCGCACTGCGCGACGGCGAGCTCGGGCCGCTCACCTATACCTACGACGACGTGGTCGCGGCGCTCGACGGCATCGCGCCGCAGGACTGGCACGGCTTCCTGCGCGAGCGGCTCGATATGCATGGCCCGGGCGGGCCGTTGCAGGGTCTGGAGCGTGCCGGCTGGCGGCTCGCCTGGCGCGACACGCCTTCGGAGTTCACGCGCGGACTCGAGCTCGAGCAGAAGCGCCATGCGGCGACCTTCTCCCTCGGCCTCGTGGTCGCGCGCGACGGCGCCCGCATCGTCGAAGTCGTCTGGGGCAGCCCGGCGTTCGCCGCCGGGCTCGCGCCGGGCGCGATCCTGGTGGCGGTCGATGGGCGCGCGTTCGACGGCGAGGGACTGCTCGAGGCGCTGCGCCGCGCGCAGCGCGACGGGCGGCCGATCGAGCTGCTGGTGCGCCGCGACGATCGCTACTCGGCCGTGGCGGTCGAGTGGCGCGGCGGGCCGCGCTATCCGCATCTCGAGCGCATCGAGGGCAAGCCGGACCGCCTCGCGGCGCTGCTGCGGCCGCGACGCTGAGCTCTCGCCGAGCGCGCGCGACCGGCAGAATATCGTCCAGGTTGCGAGCAGCGCCACGCCCCCACCGGATGAGCGCGCGGCCGGCAGTGAGTGCCGTGCCGGCTGCACGCCCCGGCAATGTTTGGCGGCCTAATGTTACGAAAGCTTAAGGAACCGGGTATCGGCTGCCGGCGGCGTCCGCGCGGGCGCATAATGACCGGGTCGCTCGAGGCTCGGCGACAACCAAATGCTATCGGTGCGCTTGCTTGTCCGTTTTCTCGACTCCTGAGAGTTCTTCCCGCGAATCGCCGGGCCTGGTGCGGCCCGAGCCGCCGCAGTGGCTGCTGCTCAGCCTGATCTCCATCGTCCTGCTGCACGTGCTGCTGCCCGTGGCGCGTGTCGTGCCGCGCGAGTGCTTCTGGCCCTGCGCGGCGCTGGCGCTGCTGGGCCTCGGGCTCGCGCAGATGGCCTCCGTGCAGATGCGCCGCGCCGGAACGCCGATGGAGTTCAGTGCCGTGCCCGCGACGCTGCTCTCGGATGGCTGCTTCCGCTACACGCGCAATCCCATGTACCTCGGCATGCTGCTGCTGCTCGTCGGGGAGGCCGCGATGCTCGGCACGCTCGGTGCGCTGCTGCCGCTGCCGGTGTTCTTCCTCCTCCTGCAGCTGCGCTACGTGCCCGCGGAAGAGCGGCGCCTGCAGATCGCTTTCGGCAGCTCCTGGGCCGATTACCGCCGGCGCGTGCGCCGCTGGATCTGACCACCGGCGGAGGCTGCCGGCCGGCATCACCGCGAACGCCCGCGCTGCGGCCGGGGCCGACGCTGGACGGCGATGCACTGCGCGCGGCGTTCGCCGAGCGCCCGCGTCGCGGCCGGGCCCGACTCCAACCGAAAGCGCTTGACCTTCCCACGATGGGAAGGTGCAGGCTGTCGGCCTGGAACGAGGAAGGGTCACGATGGACGGTGCGACACGGTTCAACATCGGCCGGGCGGCAGCAGCCTCGGGCGTGACGGCGAAGATGATCCGTCACTACGAGGCGCTGGGGCTGATCCCGGCGCCGCGGCGCACGGCCGCGAACTACCGCAACTACGGCGAGCGCGAAGTGCAGATGCTGCGTTTCATCCGCCGCGCGCGTTCCCTAGGGTTCTCCACCGCGGAGATCGCCCGCCTGCTGTCGCTGTGGCAGAACCGCCGGCGTTCCAGTCGCCAGGTCAGCGAGATCGCCGCGCGTCACATCGAGGATCTCGAGCGCCGGATCGCCGAGCTGCAGTCGATGCGCCGCATGCTGCAGCGCCTGGTCTCGGCCTGCCATGCCGACGAGCGACCGGACTGTCCGATCCTCGACGACCTCGCTCTCGCCACCGACCACACCGGGAGCAGCCCCACATGAAGGCTGCGCATACCGATTGCTGTCATTCGCAGCATCCAGGCCCGCCGCGCGCCCAGGAACCGGTCGCGCTGCGCGATCCGGTCTGCGGCATGACGGTGACGCCGGCGTCGCGTCACTCGGCGAGCCACGACGGCCGCAACTACTACTTCTGCTGCGCGGGCTGTCGCAGCAAGTTCCTCGCCGATCCGGCGCGCTATCTCGCCGCCGCGACCGCTGCAGCGGTCGTTCCGGGCGCGATGCCGTCGGCGCAGGCGCTGCCGCCCGCAACCGCGGTTGCGGCCACGACCGCGGCGCCGGTCGCTGCCGGCGCGGTCTTCACCTGCCCGATGCATCCCGAGGTCCGCCAGGTCGGGCCCGGCAGTTGTCCGATCTGCGGCATGGCGCTGGAACCGGAGGCGCCGACCCTGGAGCAGGACGACGGCGAGCGGCGCGCCGTCGCGAGGCGCTTGTGGCTCACGGTCGCGCTGGCGCTGCCGGTGGTGGCCGCAGCGATGCTGCCGCATCTCTCCGGCCTGTCGCTCGCGCATTCGACCTCCGGCACGCTGCTCTGGATCCAGTTCGCGCTGACGACACCGGTCGTGCTCTGGCTCGCCGCGGACTATTACCGGCGCGGCTGGCAGGGCCTGCTGCGCGGTGCACCCAACATGTACACGCTGATCGGCCTCGGTGTGCTCGTGGCCTACGCCTACAGCGTGTTCGCGACGCTGGCGCCGGGCGCGTTCCCGGCCGCGATGCACGATGCGCACGGCCGCGTCGGCGTCTATTTCGAGGTCGCGGCCACGATCGTCGCGCTGGTGCTGCTCGGCGAATGGCTCGAGCTCACGGCGCGCGGCCGTACCGGCGCCGCGATCCGCGAGCTGCTCGGTCTCGCGCCGCAGAGTGCGCACCGGCTGCGCGACGACGACAGCGAGGAGGAGGTCGCGATCGATGCGATCGCCGTCGGCGACCGGCTGCGCGTGCGGCCGGGTGAGAAGCTGCCCGTGGACGGCCTGGTCGTCGCCGGCCGCTCCAGCGTCGACGAGTCGATGCTGACCGGCGAGCCGCTGCCGGTCGAAAAAGGGCCGGGCGACCCGGTCGTCGGCGCGACCCTGAACCAGACCGGGTCACTGGTCGTGCAGGCCACGCGCGTCGGCCACGACAGCCTGCTGGCGCAGATCGTCGCGCTGGTCGCGCAGGCGCAGAGCTCGCGCGCGCCCCTGCAGCGCCTCGCCGACCGCGTCGCAGCCTGGTTCGTGCCCACGGTAATCGCGATCGCCGTGCTCGCGTTCGCCGCCTGGTTCGCGTTCGGACCGGAGCCACGGCTCGCCTCCGCGCTGGTCGCGGCGGTCGCGGTGCTGATCATCGCCTGCCCCTGCGCGCTCGGGCTCGCGACGCCGATCTCGATCATGGTGGCGAGCGGCCGCGGCGCGCAGCTCGGCATCCTGTTCCGCGACGCCACGGCGATCGAGCAGCTGCGCGAGGTGGACGTGCTGGTCGTCGACAAGACCGGCACGCTGACGCTCGGCCGGCCCGCACTGGAGGGCATCACCGCAGTGCGCGGCGCGGGCGAGGCGACGGCTGCGGGCAAGGAAGTGGCTGCGAGCGAGGAAGCAGCGCTGCTCGCGCTCGCCGCCGGTCTGGAGCGCGACAGCGAGCACCCGATCGCGCGCGCGATCGTTGCCGGCGCTGCGGCGCGCGGCATCGCGCCGGCGGCGATCGACGACTTCCAGTCCGTGACCGGCCAGGGCGTCACCGGCCGCGCGCAGGGCCGGGCACTTGCGCTCGGCAATGCGGCGCTGATGGCCGGGCAGGGCGTCGACGTCGCGCCGCTGGCCGATGCGGTCGGCGCGGCCCGCGCGCGCGGCCACACCGTGATGTTCCTCGCGGTCGACGGACAGCTCGCCGCCTGGCTCGCAGTCGGCGATCCGCTGAAGCCGGAAGCTGCGGCCGCGCTGCGTGCGCTGCGCGCCGACGGTCTGCGGATCGTGATGCTGACCGGCGACGATGCGCGCACGGCCCGCGCCGTCGCCCGCGAGCTCGCGATCGACGAGGTCATCGCCGACGTCCGTCCGGCCGACAAGGCCGCGGCCATCGAGCGCCTGCAGCAGGCCGGCCACAGGGTCGCGATGGCCGGCGACGGCATCAACGATGCGCCGGCGCTGGCGCGCGCCGAGGTCGGCATCGCCATGGGCGACGGCACCGACATCGCGATGGAGAGTGCGCCGGTGACGCTGGTCAAGGGCGACCTGAACGGGCTGGTGCGCGCACGCCGGCTGTCGCGCGCGACCGTGCACAACATCCGCCAGAACCTGGCCTTCGCCTTCGGCTACAACGCGCTCGGCATCCCGCTGGCCGCGGGGCTGCTGTACCCGTTCACCGGCTGGCTGCTGAGCCCGATCGTCGCCGCGCTGGCGATGAGCCTGTCGTCGGTCTCGGTGATCGGCAACGCGCTGCGCCTGCGCCGCGTGCCGCTGTAACGCGCCACGGTTGCTGCGCCTGCGTGGCTTGCCGCGGCAACGCGCCCTTCACGCCGCACCTGCGCCGCGTGGTGCTGCAGCATCCGATCCGTACTGGGCCTGCGACGCGGTGCACCGTCGCCGCCGGGCCGCACCGGCGACGACGACCGCGAGGATCACCGGCCCGGCTCACCAGCTCAGCAGGCGCTCGCCGAGGATCCTGCCGAAGGTCAGCGCCGGCGTCAGCGACAGGCCGCCGACGAAGGCATCGCCGGAAGTGCGACCGAAGCCCAGCACCTCGCCTGCGGCATGCAGGTTCGGGATCGCCCGGCCGTTGCGGCCGATGACGCGCAGCTGCCGGTCGACCTTCAGCCCCGCGGGGCTCAGCACGGTGATGCCCTGCGCGGATCGCCAGCGGCAGCCCGGCCGATCCCGCACCGATCACGATCACGTCCCAGGTTTCGCTCATGTCGTCCGTTTCTCCTGCGAGGCGGCCAAGGCCGCGTTTGCGCAGGCCTACACGCCGAAGCGGCCGTTGCGCGGCTCTCCGACCCCGTGGCGGCCAACGTCCGCGCAAGCCTGCACGAGGCCGTGTACCGGCGCCGCCCCGTGCCGTTGCCGTGATCCGCATACGCACTATCCGCAGCGTCCGATCGCCATGGCCGTGCCGCGACGATACTGGCCGTGGGCTGGTCCTCGCCCCTGACGGAGATTCGCAGTGTCCCGATTCCGTGAGCTGATCGCGCAGCTCGATTCCCACGGCGAGCTGGTGCGGATCGCGCGCCGCGTCGATCCGCGCTTCGAGATGCCCGCTCTCATGCAGCAGGTCGAGCGCGAGCGCCGTGCCTTCCTGTTCGAGCAGGTCGCCGGTTCGCGTTTCAGCGTCGCCGGCGGTCTGCTCAACCGCTACGAGTGCATCGGCTGGTCGCTGGGCCTGCCGCGCGAACGGCGCCTGTCACGCGAGCAGCTCGGCACGCTGCTCGACGAAGCGCAGGGCCGCCCGCTGGCACCGCGCGAGGTCGACGGTGGTCCGGTGCAGGAGTGCCTGCAGCGCGGTGCCGAGATCGATCTCGGCGCGCTGCCGGTGCCGACGGTGTTCGAGCTCGACAGCGGCCCGTTCATCACCGGCGCGGTCGGCATCGCGCGCCTGCCGCAGTCCGGCGAGCTGAACGTCGGCGTCTATCGCACGCTGGTGCTCGGCCGCGACCGGCTGAGCGTCAATGCCAGCGGCGCCTCGGATCTGCGCCGCTGCTACGAGGCGGCGGCGCGGCTCGGCCAGCCGATGCCGCTGGCGCTCGCCCTCGGCGTCGACCCGGCGCTGCTGACCGCGGCAGTCTGCCGGCTGCCGCCCGACCGCTCGGAGTATGGCCTCGCCGGCGCGCTGCGCGGCCAGCCTCTGGAGCTCGTGCGCTGCGCGACCAGCGACCTGCTGGTGCCCGCCGATGCCGAGATCGTCATCGAGGCGCTGGTCGAGGACCCGCGCCACGTCGGCAACAATCTCGGCGAGTATTCCGGGCTCTATGGTCCCGACAGCTCGCCGGTGGCGCGCGTCACCGCGATCAGCTTCCGCCGCGA
>JADLDF010000458.1 GCA_020846815.1 Gammaproteobacteria bacterium
ATCGTCTTCATCCTCGGGTTCGGGTGAGTAGGAGGCTTCCGACGCCCCGGCGATGCACGCCAGGGCGCCGTGACGCGAATCGTCGGGCCCGCCGGCTAACGGATCGCTAACGGATCCCGGGCCCGTGCCGCATTTACAAAGCCTTGCATCCGGCCAAGGCAACTTGACATTGGCGCAGGGCACAATCCGGGGGCCATGACGACCGAACCGTCCCCCGCCTCCCGCGACGCGCAGCCGCGGACTGGGGCCGCCGCGCCGGCGCGCCCCGGTCTCGGACCGGCAAGCCTGACCTGCGCGCGGGAGAGGGCGAGGCTCGCACCGGCGGCCGCGTTATTCGCGGCCGCGCTCGCCGGCTGCGCCGCGTTGCCGGCGCGCGACGCCGGGCTGCCCGATGCGCCGATTCCGGCGGCCTGGTCGACGTCGACGGTGCCCGCAGCCTCGGCCGCCCCCGCCTCGACCGCCCCCGCCTCGACCGCCCCCACCGCGCTCGCCGACTGGTGGCGCCGCTTCGACGATCCGCAACTCACCGGGCTCGTCGCGCAGGCGCTCGAGGCCAACCCCGGCCTGCGTGGCGCGCGCGCCGCACTTGCCCAGGCGCGAGCGCTTCGCGACGTGCAGGCGGCCGGTCTGCTGCCGAACGTCTCGGCATCGGGCTCGGCGCAGCGCGCGAGGCCGGCCGGCGGCAACGCGGCCAACCGGTTCCAGGCGGGCCTCGACGCCGGCTGGGAGCTCGACGTGTTCGGCGGCCAGCGCAGCGCCGTCCGGGCCGCCGAGGCCGACGTGCGCGCCGCTCAGGAGAGCCTGGCCGACACGCAGGTCTCGCTGGCGGCCGAGGTCGCGCTCGCCTACCTCGACCTGCGCAGCCAGCAGGCGAGGCTGGAGATCGCGCGGCGCAACCTCGCCACGCAGACCGAGACGCTGCAGCTCGCGCGCTGGCGCGTGCAGGCGGGGCTCGCGACATCGGTCGAGCTCGAGCAGGCGCGCGCGGCCAGCGAACAGACCGCGGCGCAGATCCCCGTGCTCGAGTCCGCCATCGCGCAGGCGCAACACGTGCTGGCGGTGCTCACCGGCCGCGCGCCGGCGGCGCTGCAGGCCGCGCTCGAACCGGTGCAGCCGGTGCCGCAGCCCGCCGGCGACCTGGCGCTCGCGATACCCGCCGAGACCTTGCGCCAGCGCCCCGACGTGCGGCGCGCCGAGCAGCAGGTGTCCGCCGCGCTGGCCCGCGTGTCGCAGGCCGACGCGGCCCGCTATCCGAGTTTCCGCCTCGGCGGCTCGCTCGGCCTGAGCGCGCTCACGCTCGGCGGCCTGGGCAGCGGCGCGGCGGTGTTCAACTCGCTGCTGGGCAGCGTCTCGGTGCCGCTGTTCGACGGCGGGGCCGCGCGCGCGCAGGTGCGCGTGCAGGAGGCGGGACTCGAGCAGGCCCGCGTGAACTACGAGTCGGTGGTGCTCGCCGCGCTGAAGGAAGTCGAGGACGCGCTGGTCGCGCTGCGCAACGACCGCGCGCAGCTCGAGCGCCTGCGCAACGCGGCCGAGGCGGCCGCGAACGCGGCGCTGCTCGCGCAGCAGCGCTACGCCAGCGGCCTGATCGACTTCCAGGTCGTTCTCGAGACGCAGCGCACGCTGCTGAACACGCAGGACAGCGTCGCCAACACGGTCGCGAAGGTCAGCGCCGATCACGTTCGCCTGTACAAGGCGCTCGGCGGAGGATGGGAATGAACACGAAGGTGGACACGCTGCTCGCCGGCGCGAGGCGGCACTGGTGGCAGCGGCCGTCGCTGTGGATCGGGCTCGCGGTGCTGGCGCTCGCGGGGGGCGGCACCTGGTACTGGCTCGGCCAGAAGCAGGACGCGGCCGCGCCGCGCTACGTGACCGAGGAGGCGCGACGCGGCGACCTCACGCTGACCGTCACCGCCAACGGCAAGCTGCAGGCCACGCGCACGGTCAACATCGGCAGCGAGCTGTCGGGCACGGTGCGCCGCGTGCTGGTCGACGTCAACGATCGCGTGAAGAAGGGCGAAGTGCTAGTCGAGCTCGACACCGCGAAGCTCACCGCGCAGGTCGCGCGCTCGCGCGCGTCGCTCGCTGCCGCGCAGGCGAGGCTCGCGCAGACCACGGCCACCGTGAAGGAATCGGAGGCCAGCCTGGCGAGGCTCAGGGAGGTCTCGCGGCTCTCCGGCGGCAAGGTGCCGTCGGCGGCCGAGCTCGACGCCGCGACCGCGGCGCTCGCGCGCGCCCGCGCCGACGAGAACAGCGCGCGCGCCAACGTCGAGGACGCGAAGGCCGCGTTGTCGACCGACGAGACCAACCTGTCGAAGGCGTCGATCCGCTCGCCGATCGACGGCGTCGTGCTCTCACGCTCGGTCGAGCCCGGCAACGCGGTGGCGGCCACGCTGCAGGCAGTGACGCTGATGAGCCTCGCCGAAGACCTGACGCACCTGCTGGTCGAAGTCAGCGTCGACGAGGCCGACGTCGGCGCGGTGCAGGTGGGCCAGAAGGCGAGCTTCACGGTCAGCGCGTATCCGCAGCGCCGCTATCCGGCCACCGTGAGCCGCGTCGCCTACGGCTCGACGCTCACCGAGAACGTCGTCACCTACGCGACCCGGCTGGAGGTCGACAACAGCGACCTGAGCCTGCGGCCCGGCATGACCGTGTCGGCGACGATCACCGCCGCCGAGCGCAAGGGCGTGCTGCTGGTGCCGAACCCGGCGCTGCGCTTCTCGCCGTCCCTGGGGGGCAGCGCCGGCGCAGCGAGGGCGTCGTCCTCGGGCGGCATCGTCTCCAGGCTGCTGCCGCGCCCGCCGCGCGACACCACGAAGGCCGCGCGGCCCGACGCGGGCAGCGCCGGCGCGCGGCAGGTCTGGGTGCTGCGCGACGGCGTGGCGCAGCCGGTGCCGGTCACGACCGGCATCAGCGACGGCAAGATGACCGAGGTCACCGGCGGCGAGCTGCAACCGGGCATGGCGGTGATCGTCGACCAGCTCGCCGGGGGCGCGGCGAAGTGAGCGGCGAAATGGGCGGCGAAGCGAGCGACCCGCTGATCCGGCTGCGCGGCATCACCAAGGTCTACGGCGAGGGCCCGACCGCGCTGCAGGCGCTGCGCGGCGTCGACCTCGACGTCGCGCGAGGCGAGTTCGTCGCGATCATGGGGCCCAGCGGCTCGGGCAAGTCGACCGCGATGAACATGATCGGCTGCCTCGACCGCCCGACCTCGGGCGAGTACCTGTTCATGGGCGCGCACGTCGAGACGCTGACGCGCGACGAGCGCGCGCAATTGCGCCGCCGCTACATCGGCTTCGTGTTCCAGGGCTTCAACCTGCTCGCGCGCACGTCGGCGCAGGAGAACGTCGAGCTGCCGCTGCTCTATCGCGGCGAGTCGGCGGCCTCGCGTCACGCCGCGGCGGCGCGCGCGCTCGACTCGGTCGGCCTGAAAGGCTGGGAACACCACACGCCGGCCGAGCTGTCGGGCGGCCAGCAGCAGCGCGTCGCCATCGCGCGCGCGATCGTCACCGAACCGGCGCTGCTGCTCGCCGACGAGCCCACCGGCAACCTCGACACGCAGCGCAGCCGCGAGATCATGGAGCTGCTGTGGCGGCTCAACGCCGACCGCGGCATCACGATCCTGATGGTCACGCACGAGCACGACATGGCGGCCTGGGCGCG
>JADLDF010000459.1 GCA_020846815.1 Gammaproteobacteria bacterium
AGGGATAGTAGAACTTGTTCTCGGCCGTGATCGTCGCCGCATTGGCGAGGAAATTCTGCAGGTAGAAGCTCGGCCGCACCATCGTCCAGGCCTTGCCGAGACTACGGATGTGCTGCTCGGAATCCCAGTGCGCCTTGTGCACCGGGTTCGGCGCACCGGCCACCGATTCCATCGACGAGACTTTCAGGATGTGCTTCACGCCGGCTTCGGCCGCGAGCGTCGCGAGCTGCTTCTCGAGCTCGAGCTGCTTCTGGCCGTTCGGCAGGATGATCGCGATCTTCTCGACGCCCCGCAGCGCCGCGCGCACCGCCGCTGCGTCGCCCGCATCGCCGACCGCGAGCTCGACGCCGGCCGCCTGCAGTGCCGCTGCCTTCTCCGGATTGCGCACCAGCGCCCTGACCTTCTGCCCCTTGGCCGCCAGCAGCTTCGCGGCCTGGCTGCCCGTCCGACCCGTGGCCCCGGTAATCAGTATCATGAGAGTCTTCCTGTCGATTCCATCGGCTCGTCCGACGACGAGGCGACTGGATACCATAGAAGGGGAACCCTGACCATGACCCGCAGCCTCCCCGACCTCTGTGATACCCACGGCGACCTCGTGCAGGTCGCCGAACCGCTGTTCCGGGACTTCGGCGCGACGCGCGCGTTCCACGGTCCGATCGCCACGATAAAGTGCCACGAGGACAACTCACTGGTACGCAGCAGCTTCGAGACGCCGGGAGAAGGCCGCGTGCTCGTGGTCGATGGCGGCGGCTCGCTGCGTCGCGCACTGGTCGGCGACCAGATCGGCTCGCTGATGCTGAAGAACGGCTGGGCCGGTGTGCTCGTCTACGGTGCCGTGCGCGACGTCGAAGTGCTGGCGACCATGCCCGTCGCGGTGCGCGCGCTGGGCGTCTGCCCGATGCCGCCGATGAAAAAAGGCCTCGGCGAGCGCGACCTGCCGGTGCGCTTCGCCGGCGTGACGTTCACGCCCGGCCACTGGCTCTACGCCGACGAGAACGGCCTGCTGGTCAACGCGACGCCTCTGTCCTGAGGCGCCGCGCCGCCGGCACGTGTGGTCTCACCGGCGCGGCCCGCACGGCTCGCCGTGTCGGCTCGACGTGGATGCCGGCCGCGCCGCGGCTCAGCGATGCGCCGCAGCCGCGATCTGCGCGGCCAGCTGGCGCGACAGCCCGTAGAGCATGCCGAGCCACGGCGTCGCGATGCCGGCGAGCTGCGCGATCTCGTAGGGTGCGCCGACCAGCGCCTCGACCTCGAGCGTCCGTCCGGCCTCCAGGTCCTGCAACATCGAGGACTTGAAGCGACCGAGCTTGCGCGTCATCGCCGAGCGCTGCTCGGGCGTCAGCGGCAGCCGGATGCCGAGCGCCTCGCCGATGCTCGCGGCTTCGCGCATGACCTGGTGCGTCAGCTCCGCGGTCAGCGGATCGTCGAGGATTTCGTCGCTGGCCGCACGCGTGAGGGCGCTGATGGGGTTCATGGTCATGTTGCCCCAGAGCTTCAGCCAGACCTCGTCGCAGATCCGTTCGCTGCGCTGCAGCTCGAGACCGGCCGCAGCGACGATCGCGGCGACGCGCGATTCGTCGACGCCGGCACCCACACAGGCCGGCCGGCCGAGCACGACGACGTGGCCCGCGCCCTTGTGGATGGTGCCGGGAACGCCCTGCGCGGAAGCCATGTGCAGCACGCAGCCGAGCACCTGCGACGGCGGCAGCACGCGCGCGAGCTCGCCTTTCGGATCGACGCTGCGCAGCCGCTGGCCGGCGAGCGCGCCGCCGCAGGCCTCGAGGAACCACCACGGCACGCCGTTGATCGCGGGGACGATCGTGGTGTGCGGCCCGACCAGCGGGGCGAGCGAGGCCGCGGCCTCGACCAGCGCATGCGCCTTGAGACAGACGACCAGCACGTCCTGCATGCCGAGGCGCACCGGATCGTCGTCGGCGACGATCCCGACGCAGGTTTCGCGCCCATTCTCGACGATCCGCAGGCCGCCCGTGCGCAACGCCGCAAGCTGCGCGCCGCGCGCCAGCATCGTCAGCGCGATGCCGGGAACGGCGGCGAAGCGCGCCGCGAGATAACCGCCGATCGCGCCCGCACCGACGACACAGACCCGGGTCGGTCCGTCGACACCGGCCGGCAGGGTCATCGGCCGCGCCGCGCCGTCACAGCCAGCGCGTGACCGCGTCGATCTCGGCCGGACGCGCCGGCGCGCACGTCACCGCCGTGCCCAGATGGATGAAGCCGAGGATCTGGTCGGTCGCGTCGAGACCGAGCGCGCGCTTGACGATGGGGCTGTAGGCCGCGCCGCCGGTCTTCCACTGGGTGCCGAAACCGAGCGCGTGGGCCGCGAGGATCAGGTTTTCGATGCCGGCCGCGACTGCGACCACCTGCTCCATCTCGGGCACCCTGGGATGCGCGCTCGGCGCAGCCGCGACCACGATGATGACTGGCGCGCGCAGCGCCTTGCGGCGCTCGCCGTCGAGCACCTCCGCAGCGACGTCCGGGGTCTTCTGGCGCGTGTATTCGGCCAGCGCCTCGCCGAGCCTGTGGCGCGCCTCGCCCTGCAGCACGACGAAACGCCAGGGCGCGAGCCGCCCGTGATCGGGCCCACGCACCGCGGCACGCAGCAGTGTTTCGAGCTGGGCGCGGTCGGGTGCGGGCTCCGCGAGCTTGGTCGCGGAGCTGCGCTGCAGGATCGTGTCGAGCACATCGGCAGCCATGACGAGCCCTCAGCCGGCGAGCGCCGTAACCTGGATCTCGACGCGGTACTCCGGCGCAGCGAGCTTCGCCTCCAGAGTCGCACGCGCGGGCTTGGCGTCGACGGCCACCCAGGCATCCCAGGCACGGTTCATCGCGGCGAAGCTGCCGATGTCGGCGAGGTAGACG
>JADLDF010000460.1 GCA_020846815.1 Gammaproteobacteria bacterium
CAGGTTCGGCAGGAAGCGGCGGCGCTTCTTGTTGTTCGCGTGGGACACGGTATTGCCCACGACGGGGCGCTTGCCGGTGAGTTCGCAGACGCGGGACATGGGAAGCCCTTCAAAATCAGCAAGTTGTGGTTGCCGGACCGACTTCGGCCCGGGGCAAAGGGCGGTCTTTATACCAGCGCGGGCGTGGCTCGGCAACCGGCTGGCCGCACTCCAGCCGGTCGCGGATCGTCTGGATGGCCGCTTCGGCGTTGGTCTCCTGGACGTCGGCGCGCACTTTGCACCTAAGACACGCTAGCCAGTGGCACGCCGAGACTTTGGTTTCGCACGCTCCAGGACGTCCGCCATGCGCGTTTGCCAGCCCGGTCCCGAAGCTTTCCAGCTTTCGATCACGTCGGGCGGCAATCGCAGCGACAAGAGCTTGCGGGGCTTTTCGAGGCGCGGTCTTCCGCGGCGCACCAGCTTCTTGCCCTCGTAATAGTCCGCGCCGGCGATCCACGTCTCGTCGAGCTCTGGTACGTCGTCAGACTCGAGGGAAGTAGGGGCGGAACGTCTTCGCTTCACGCTCATGGCAATGTCTCATGCTGATGATTCTTCGAGCAGTCCCTCGAGGCGTCCATGCGATGACGACCATTCTCGAGTCGAGCCAGCCAACCGAGATGTAGCGTGGTTCGCTGTAGTCATGCCGCAAGTCCGGCCGAGTGAAGTGCGGGCCGGCAAATATCTCCTTGGCTTGGCGCATGTCCAGGCCACGGTCTTGCAGCGTCAGCAATCTCTTGCGTGGATCGCAGGTGATTCGCATTTATTGTAGCTACATAAAAATTGGTGTCAACCGCTGCTGCGGTGATCGGTCCAGGCTAGCGGGCGTGCCCGATTCGCTGCGGCGGGCTCAGCCGGCCGGCAGGCCCGCGATGACGTCGGTCAGCGCGAAATCCCGCCCAGTGAACAGCAGCGGCTCATGTCGGGTCTGCGCCAGCGCGTAGGCGAAGCAATCACCGAAGTTCAGGCCGGCCGCGTGGCGGCCCTTGCCGAACTGACGGAAGGCTTCCCGCGCCGCATGCGCCTGCTCGAGATCCACGGATACGCACTGGATTGTCGCGGTGGCGAGGAAGCGGTCCAGGTCGCGGACGCCGTCGGCTCCGAAGCGTGCCTCGAGCGCGATGGATGCTTCGACGAAGCTGGCGGCTGAAAGCACCGTCTGGTCGGCTGCGTCGATCACCTCGAGTAGTGCCCGCATTCCTGGCTCGCCCAGGAGCACTGCGAGCAAAGCCGAGGTATCCAGCACCATCAGCGGGGCAGGCCGTCTGGCCCGTAACCGACGACGCTGGCGACTACAGCAGCCCGCGCTCGGCCAGGGATAAGGCATCCGGGCCCGCGACGATCAGGTGGTCGAGCACGCGGATGTCGACCAGGGCGAGGGCGTCGCGCAGGCGCTGGGTGATCAGCTCGTCGGCCTGGCTCGGCTCGGCGACGCCGCTCGGGTGGTTGTGGGCGAGGATCACGGCCGCGGCGTTGTGGGCCAGCGCCTGGCGCAGCACCTCGCGCGGGTGGACGCTGGCGCCGTCGATCGTGCCACGGAACAGCTCCTCGAAGGCCAGCAGCCGATGCCGGTTGTCGAGGTAGAGGCAGCAGAACACCTCGAACGGGCGGTCGCGCAGCTGCGCGGTGAGGAAGCGGCGCGTCTCGCCCGGGCAGGTGAGCACGGCCCCGGCGCGCAGCGCCTCGGCATAGTGACGGCGCGCGAGCTCCAGTGCGGCCTGCAGCAGGCTCCAGCGCGCGGGACCCAGGCCCGGGGAGGCGAGACAGCTCGCACGGTCGGCCGACAGCAGGGCGCGCAGGCCCTGGTGCCGCCCGAGCAGGCCGCGCGCCAGGTCGACGGCGCTCTGGCCGCGGATGCCGGTGCCGAACAGCACGGCCAGCAGCTCGGCGTCGGACAGTGCTGCGGGACCGCGGGCGAGCAGCTTTTCACGTGGGCGCTCGGCCGCGGGCCAGTGGCGGATGCTGATGGACGGCCGTGGCGAACCGGTGGGTGGCGGCGGGACGGCAGCAGGCCCAGGCACGGAGGCGGACATGGAGGCGGAAGCAGAGACGGAATCGGATGCAGATGCGGTAGAGATGGGCGCAGCAGATGCAGCCGAAGGGAGCATGGCGACAGCATCGCCCGCTCGCATCTGCATCGGCGAGCGCGCAATCCACCGCGAGTGGCCGGAAACGCTGCTGGACACGTCGGCGTCGTTCAGTTCCGCGCCGCTGCTGCCGTCGTCGCGCCGGCGAGCTCGCAGAGCAGCGGCCCGATGGCGTGCAGCGGCAGCTCGGCGTGCGCGGCGCCGAGCGTGGCGGCCGCGCCGGGCAGCCCCAGACGAGGCTGGTCGCCGCGTCCTGCACGATGTTGAACGCGCCCCGGTCGCGCATCGCGCGCAGGCCCTGCGCACCGTCCTGCCCCATGCCCGTCGGCAGCACACCGATCTCGCGCGGCCCGGCGTGCTGCGCCACGGAATGGAACAGCACGTCGACGCTCGGGCGGCGCAGGTTGACGCGCTCGCCGAGCTCGACGACGCAGCGATGGCGCTCGCCGGTGCGCTGGATCGCGAACTGTCGGCCGCCGGGCGCGACATAGACGTGGCCCCGCTCGAGGGCCATGCCGGCCACGGCCTCGTGCACTGCATGCCGCTGCTGCGCGTGCAGGCGCTCGGCGAACCTGCGGCTGAAGCCGGCCGGGATGTGCTGGGTGATCACGATCGGCGGCAGCGCGCCGGCGGGGATCGAAATCAGCATCCGCTCGATCGCGGTCACGCCGCCGGTCGAGGCGCCGACCGCGATCACGTCGACCGGGTGCTTGTTGCGCGGGCCCGCGCCCATGCGCGCACCCGTACCCGTGCTCGTACTTGCGCCTGCGCCCGCGTCCGTCGTGACCCCGTCATGCGGCCTGCCCTGCGGCGGGCGGCGCAGCTGCACATGGGCCGCGGTGCGCACCTTGCCGACCAGCGCGTCGCGGTAGCCCGCCAGCGACGTGCAGCCGGCGCCGGGCTTGGCAATGAAGTCGACCGCGCCGATCGACAGCGCCTCGAGCGTCACGTCGATGCCTTCCTCGGTTTCCGCCGAGACCATCACGACCGGGGTCGGCCGCAGCCGCACGAGGTTGCGCAGGAACTGCAGGCCGCCCATGCCCGGCATCGACACGTCGAGCGTCAGCACGTCCGGATCGAGGCTGCGCACCTTGTCACGCGTCTCGAACGCATCGGCGGCCTGGCCGACGACCTCGAAATCCGGCGGTTCCTCCAGGATCGCGAGCAGCAGCTCGCGATCGAGAGGCGAATCGTCGACGATCCGGATGCGGATCTTGCGGAGCGTCATCGGGCGGATCCCACGCCCGTTCCGGGGCGTGCCAGGCCATGTACGGGCGCCCGGGCTGGCCCCATGTGCTTGCATGGCGCACGCATTTTCTCCCGGAACTTGTGCGGCGTGCAGCCCCCATGGTCGCTGCGCCGCAGGATGGTGACCCGTGCGCGCCGGCGGGTCGGGCTGCACGGCGCGCAGGACCTCATGCCCGACGTCGTTTGCAGGTTCCCCGAGTGGCGCCGGATAATGAGCCGATGGGCAGCCTTTCCGGCAAGAAGATCGTCCTCGGCGTCACCGGCGGCATCGCCGCCTACAAGAGCCCGGACCTCGTCCGTCGTCTGCGCGAGCAGGGCGCCGAGGTGCAGGTGGTCATGACCGCGGGCGCACGGCAGTTCGTCACGCCGATCACCTTCCAGGCGGTCTCGGGCCGCGAGGTCCGCGACGAGCTCTGGGATCCGGCCGGCGAGGCGGCGATGGGCCACATCGAGCTCGCGCGCTGGGCCGACCTGGTGCTGGTCGCGCCGGCCACGGCCGACTTCATCGCGCGGCTCGCCTGCGGCCGCGCCGACGACCTGCTGGCGACGCTGCTGCTCGCGACCGAGTCGCGGGTCGCGATCGCGCCGGCGATGAACCGCGTGATGTGGGCGAACCCGGCGACGCAGGCCAATGTGGCGCTGCTGCTCGGGCGCGGCGTCGCCGTGCTCGGCCCGGGCGCGGGCGACCAGGCCTGCGGCGAGGTCGGCGAGGGGCGGATGCTCGAGCCGACCGAGCTCGCCACGCGCGTCGTGGCGCTGCTCGGCCCCGAGGGGCCGCTCAAGGGCTGCCGGATGCTGATCACGGCCGGCCCGACGCGCGAGCGCATCGACCCGGTGCGCTTCATCAGCAACCGCAGCAGCGGCAAGATGGGCTTCGCCGTGGCCGCGGCGGCGCGCGCCGCCGGCGCCGACGTGATGCTGGTCGCCGGCCCGGTCGCGCTGCCGACGCCGGATGGCGTGCGGCGCGTCGACGTCGAGAGCGCCGCCGACATGCACGATGCGGTCATGCGCGAGCTGCCGGGCACGCAGATCTACGTCTCGACGG
>JADLDF010000461.1 GCA_020846815.1 Gammaproteobacteria bacterium
GTGCGCAAGGTCGCCGAGGCCTCGCAGACCGGCCACGCGACCAACATGATCGCCGGCCTCGGCGTGTCGATGAAGTCGACGGCCCTGCCGGTGATCGCGGTCTGCATCGCGATCTGGGGCGCGAACGCGCTGTTCGGCCTCTACGGCATCGCGATCGCCGCGACCTCGATGCTGTCGCTGACCGGCATGATCGTCGCGCTCGACGCCTACGGTCCGATCACCGACAACGCCGGCGGCATCGCCGAGATGGCCGGCCTCGACAAGAAGGTCCGCAACATCACCGACCCGCTGGATGCGGTCGGCAACACGACCAAGGCCGTCACCAAGGGCTACGCGATCGGCTCGGCCGGTCTCGCGGCGCTGGTGCTGTTCGCCGACTACACCCACAAGCTCGAGGAGCAGGGCAAGCTGGTCGAGTTCTCGCTGTCCGACCCGGCCGTGATCATCGGCCTGTTCCTCGGCGGCCTCGTGCCCTATCTCTTCGGTGCCATGGCCATGGAAGCCGTGGGCCGCGCGGCCGGCTCGGTGGTCACCGAGGTGCGCCGTCAGTTCCGCGAGATCAAGGGCATCATGGAAGGCACGGCGAAGCCGGACTACTCGCGCGCCGTCGACCTGCTGACCAAGGCGGCGATCAAGGAGATGGTCATTCCCTCGCTGCTGCCGATCCTGGTGCCGGTCGTCGTGGCCTTCGGCGTCAACGCGATCATGGGTCCGGGCGAAGGCATCAAGGCGCTGGGCGGCCTGCTGATCGGCACGATCGTCACGGGCCTGTTCGTCGCGATCTCGATGTGCACGGGCGGTGGTGCCTGGGACAACGCCAAGAAGTACATCGAGGAAGGCAACTTCGGCGGCAAGGGCTCCGACGCGCACAAGGCGGCGGTCACCGGCGACACCGTCGGCGATCCGTACAAGGACACGGCGGGACCGGCGATCAACCCGCTGATCAAGATCATCAACATCGTGGCACTGCTGCTGGTGCCGCTGCTGTGAAGCCCTGAACGCGGAGCAGCGGATCACAGGACCCGCTGCTCAGGGCGCAGGAAGAAGCATGCGAAGGGTCCCGACGACGGGGCCTTTCGTTGTTGCGCGGGCCCTGCCGCTTGCTGCTGCCGCGTCGCCGCCAGGCCCTCAGGTCGCTTCGAACGGCCGGTCGACGCCATCGACGATGAGCCGCGTCGACAGGCCGAGCTGGCCCAGCAGCGCGAGGAACGGCCGCGGCGACAGCTGCTCCACGTTCGCCATGCGGCGCACGTCCCATTCGCCGCCGGCGATCAGCAGTGCCGCGGCCACGGCCGGCACGCCGGCCGTATAGGAGATGCCCTGGCTGCCGACCTCCTCGAAGGCCTCGCGATGGTCGGCCACGTTGTAGAGGAAGACCTCGCGGGGTCGGCCATGCCTCTCGCCCCGGATCAGGTCGCCGATGCAGGTCTTGCCCGTGTAGCCCGGCGCGAGCGAGGCCGGATCGGGCAGCACGGCCTTCACCACCTTGAGCGGCACCACTTCCAGGCCTTCGGCGGTGCGCACCGGCTGCTCCGACAGCAGCCCGAGGTTCTTCAGCACCGTGAACACGTTGATGTAATGGTCGCCGAAGCCCATCCAGAAACGCACGTTCGGCACGCCCAGCAGCTGCGACAGCGAGTGCACCTCGTCGTGGCCGGTGAGGTAGGTCTTGTGCCGGCCGACCACGGGCAGATCCCATTCGCGGGCCACCTCGAACATGGCGTTCGAGGTCCAGCGGCCTTCCTGCCAGGACCACGCGACCCCAGTGAACTCGCGGAAATTCACTTCCGGATCGAAATTGGTCGCAAAATAGCGGCCGTGACTGCCGGCATTGACGTCGACGATGTCGATCGAGTCGATGCGGTCGAAGTACTCGTCCAATGCCAGCTTCGCCCAGGCATTGACCACGCCCGGATCGAAGCCCGCGCCGAGGATCGCAGTGACGCCGGCGCGCTCGCATTCGGCGCGACGCCGCCATTCGTAGTTGGCATACCACGGCGGCGTCTCGCAGACCTTGAGCGGAGCCTCGTGGATCGCCGTGTCG
Organism: Gammaproteobacteria bacterium; assembly: GCA_020846815.1. The sequence goes on from JADLDF010000461.1 coordinate 2,045, forward strand.
ATGTAGGCCGCGCCCGTCTCGATGCAGGCCGACAGCACGGCCATGTTGACGAAGGATGCACCGACGTTGATGACGATGCCCGCGCCGGTCGCACGGATGAGGCGCACCGTGGCCTCGACGTCGAGCGCATCGAGCGCATGCGCCTCGAGCCGACCGGGCGCCTTCAGCGCATCCGCCGCGCGGATCGACGCGACGATCCGCCGGCACTTTTCCACCGAGCGCGAGGCGATGTGCAGGTCGCCCAGCACGTCGTTGTGCCGGGCGCACTTGTGCGCCACGACCTGCCCCACACCGCCGGCACCGATGACGAGCACGTTCTTCTTCATCTTGGGGCATCGACCTCCATGGCTAGAAACGGGGAGACGGAATCCTCAGGAGAGGTTCCGTTCGAAATCCGTGAAACCGAAATCGCGGACCAGACGTACCGAACCGTCGGTATCGCAGATCGCGATCGACGGCATCTGCACGCCGTTGAACCAGTTCTTCTTGACCATGGTGTAGCCGGCGGCGTTCCGGAACGAGAGGCGATCACCCACCTGGAGCGGCTCGGGGAAGCGGAACGTGCCGAACACGTCGCCCGCCAGGCAGGACTTGCCGCAGACCATGACTTCGTGCGGCCCGGCATCGGGCAGGAGACTCGCGCTCTCGCGGTAAATCAGCAGGTCGAGCATGTGCGCCTCGATCGACGAATCGACGATCGCGAGCTGGCGGCCGTTGAAGTGCGTATCGAGCACGGTCACCTCGAGCGTGGTGCTGCCGCTCACGGCTGCCTCGCCCGGCTCCAGATACACCTGCACGCCATAGCGCTCGGCGAACTGCCGCAGGCGCAGGCACAGGGCTTCGAGCGGATAGTCCGCGCCGGTGAAGTGGATGCCGCCGCCGAGGCTCACCCACCGCACGCGATGCAGCAGCTCGCCGTAGCGCGCTTCGATCTGCGCGAGCAACCGGTCGAACAGGCCGAAATCCCGGTTCTCGCAGTTGTTGTGGATCATGAAGCCGTCGAGCTGCTCGAGCACGGACGCGATCCGCGCCGGATCGCGCTCGCCCAGGCGGCTGAAGGGCCGCGCCGGATCGGCGAGGTCGAAGCTCGAGGAGCTCACGCCCGGATTGAGCCGCAGCCCGCGTGCGATGCCGGCGGCACGGGCGCCGAAGCGCTCGAGCTGCCCGAGGGTGTTGAAGATGATCTTGTCGGCGTACGACACGGCCGCGTCGATCTCGTGATCGGCCCAGGCCACGCTGTAGGCATGCGTCTCGCCGCCGAAGCGCTCGCGGCCCAGACGCACCTCGTACAGCGACGAGGAGGTCGTGCCGTCCATGTACGGACGCATCTGGTCGAACACCGACCAGGTCGCGAAGCACTTCAGCGCGAGCAGCACCCGGGCTCCCGAGCGCTCGCGCAACCGGGCGATGATCTCCAGGTTGCGCTGCAGGGCGGCGCGGTCGATCA
>JADLDF010000462.1 GCA_020846815.1 Gammaproteobacteria bacterium
GCAGTGAGCCGCAGGTCCGGCAGCCGCGCCAGCGCGTCGAGCGAGTGCTCGAGCGTGGCGGTCACCGAAGCCGGATGCGCGAGCAGCGCGACACGCCGGCCGGCTAGCGGCGCGCGCAGGCTCGCGTCGGCGAGCAGACGATCGATACCGAAATGGATCACCCTGGAACCTCGAGCTCGAGCATGAAACCGCCCTCATTATGGAAGTCGGGACGCGCGGACGGGTGATGCAGCGCCCAGTACGAAAGACTGCCGTCGGCCGCTTCGAGCACCGAGCTCAGGCCGAGGCGGATGCGCAGCACGCCCGCGGCCGGGGCGGCACCGGGCGGGTCGGCGGCAGCAGTAGCAGCGGCGGTGACGACCGTGGCAGTGGTGGCGGCGACTGCAGCAGTGGAAGTGGCGGTGCTGGTCGCGCCGGTGACAGTGCCGACGACGGCGACGGCGACGTCAGCGACCTCGGTAGCGACGTCCGACGGCCAGGCCGCCGCGACGTCGATGGCCGTCGTGCCCGCCGCGGCGCGCGTCACGACGATCCGCGGCGCCACTGGCGCGGGCTCGGGGCGCATGCCCTGCCGATAGCCGTCGAAGCGGTAGATCGCCCAGGCGCCCGAGGGCGCGAAGTTGTATTCGACGTAACCGCTGCCGTGGCCAGCCGGCGCCGCGACGAAGGCCTCGAAACAGGTATGGCGCCAGAGTCCGTCGCGGCGTGGCTCCTCGCCGGCGGCGAGCGCCGGCGGCCAGCGCACCGCGGCCGGGTCGTCCGCAACGACGTAGCGCAGCCGCAGCGGTCGCGACGGGTCGTCGGCCGGCAGACGGTGCACGGCCAGGGCCAGGCCCGCGGGCGCAGGCATGGCCGGATGACTCTGCAGGGATCGTTTCAGTAGGCTGTGTGCCACAGTGCCACTAGTCTGGCACGGACACAGGAATACCGAATGGCCACGGATCGGCCGCGCGGCTCCCGACCGCGGCGGTCCGGCCCGCATCGGGACATGGGACAATGACCCCGTCGGCCGCTCGCCTGCGCGGACTGGCCGCAACCCGCCCCGGCGCCGCGTCCCGGTCGACCCGAAGTCCGTGGGTTCGTCCGTCCGCTCGTCAGTCCGTCCAGCGATTCCGATTTCGAGACCCAGGCCCGCATGAACGCCATTCCCCAAGCCCAGCTCCCCTTCGATGGCACGCCCGCCGAGGGGTCGAGGGACGGCCACGCCAGCCGGATCCGCGAGATCCCCTACAACTACACCTCGTTCTCCGACCGCGAGATCGTGATCCGGCTGCTCGGCGCCGGCGCCTGGGGCCTGCTCGACGAGCTGCGCAGCGAGCGGCGCACGGGGCGTTCGGCGCGCATGCTCTACGAGGTGCTGGGCGACATCTGGGTCGTGCAGCGCAACCCCTACCTCGAAGACGACCTGCTCGAGAACCCGAAGCGGCGTCGGCTGCTGATCGAAGCGCTCGAGCACCGGCTGCGCGAAATCGAAAGGCGGCGCGAGCCGGCCGACGCGACGCGCGACGCCAAGGTCGGCCAGCTGCTCGAGGCGGCACGCGGTGCGGTGCACGCTTTCGACGAGTCCTTCGAGCGCACCCGCCGGCTGCGCGAGCGCGCCCGGCGGCTGCTGAGCCGGCACACGCGTGCCGACAGCATCAGCTTCGATGCCTTCGCGCGCGTCTCGCACGTGACCGACGCGACCGACTGGCGCGTCGAGTATCCGTTCGTCGTGGTCTCGCCCGATGCCGAGGACGAGATCCCGGGCCTGGTGCGCGCCTGCATCGAGCTCGGGCTGACCGTGATCCCGCGCGGCGGCGGCACCGGCTACACCGGCGGCGCGATCCCGCTGACGCCGCTCGCGGCCGTGTTCAATACCGAGAAGCTCGAGCGCGTCGGCGAGGTCGAGTGGCTGCCGCTGCCGGGCCTGGAAGGGCCCGTGCCGACCGTGTACTCGGAGGCCGGCGTGGTCACCAGACGCGTCGCCGATGCCGCCGAGCGCGCCGGCCACGTGTTCGCGGTCGACCCGACCTCGATCGAGGCCTCGTGCATCGGCGGCAACGTCGCGATGAACGCCGGCGGCAAGAAGGCCGTGCTCTGGGGCACGGCCGTCGACAACCTCGCCTGGTGGCGCATGGTCGACCCGGAGGGCAACTGGCTCGAGGTCGAGCGCCTCGGCCACAACCTCGGCAAGATCCACGACGCCCCCGAGGTCACGTTCCAGCTCACCTGGAAGGACGGGCGCCAGAGCGCCGCATCCGCACGCGTGCTGCGCACCGAGACGCTGAGAATGGCCGGCGCGAGCTTCCGCAAGGCGGGCCTCGGCAAGGACGTCACCGACAAGTTCCTCGGCGGCCTGCCCGGCGTGCAGAAGGAAGGCGTCGACGGCCTGATCACCTCCGCGCGCTGGGTCGTGCACCGCATGCCCAAGTCCATGCGCACGGTCTGCCTCGAGTTCTTCGGCCAGGCGCGCGACGCGATTCCCTCGATCGTCGAGATCACCGCGCATCTGGAGCAGGAGAACCGCGCCGGCGGCGTGCTGCTCGCGGGCCTCGAGCACCTCGACGAGCGGTATCTGCGCGCGGTCGGCTACGCCACCAAGTCCAAGCGCGCGA
>JADLDF010000463.1 GCA_020846815.1 Gammaproteobacteria bacterium
CCAGGAACACCAGGAAGATGTTCCGGCCGAACACCGTCACCAGGATGATGATCGCGAAGAACAGCGGCAGCGCATACAGCACGTCGACGATGCGCATCATGACCTGGTCGGTGCGCCCGCCGGCGTAGCCGGCGATGGCGCCGTAGAGCACGCCGATCAGCACCGAGACCAGGGTCGTGATCAGGCCGATCGCCAGCGACACGCGCGCTCCCGCCGCGACGCGCACGAACAGGTCGCGACCGTTGGCGTCGGTGCCGAACCAGTGCTGCTGCTCCAGCGTCGGTGCGATCTGGATGCGCTCCCAGTCGTTGGTCTCCATGTCGTGCGGCGACAGCAGCGGCGCGACGAAGGCGAAGGCCGTGACCGCCAGCAGCAGCAGCACGCCGGCCATCGCGGCGCGGTTGGCCGTGAAGCGGCCGAGCGCCGCCCGCCACAGCGATTCGCCGTGCAGCCCGGCGGCGGCCTCGACCAGTGCGCTGCCCTCCGGCGTCACGTCGCTCCCCTCGTCACCAGGCCGCGCCGGATGCGCGGGTCGAGCGCGGCGTAGGCGAGGTCGGCCAGCAGGTTCATGGTCAGCACCGCGCTCGCATAGACGATGACCACGCCCATGACCAGCGGATAGTCGCGCGACAGCGCGCCCTGCACGAAGTAACGGCCGACACCCGGCAGTCCGAAGATCTGCTCGATCACGATCGAGCCGGTCATGACACCGGCGACGGCCGGAGCGAGGTAGCTCACCAGCGGCACCAGGGTCGGCGGCAGCGCGTGGAACAGCACCACGCGCCATTCCGGCAGGCCGCGGGCGCGCGCCGCGCGGATGAAGTTCTGGCGCCGCACGTCGAGGAAGCTGCCGCGCGACAGCCGGGCGATGACCGCGAGCTGCGGCAGCACCAGGGCCGTCAGCGGCAGGATCTTGTTCGGCCAGGCGCCGTCGCCCCAGCCGGCGACCGGCAGCAGCTTGAGCATCACGCCGAATACCAGCGTCAGCAGCGGCGCGGTGATCAGGCTCGGCACGGCGATGCCGGCCATGGCCAGCGTGCCGATCGTGTGATCGAGCCAGCGGTTCTGGTTGGCCGCGGCCAGGATGCCGAGCGGCAGCCCGATCAGGGTCGCGAGCGTGAGCGCCGTCAGGCCGAGCTCCAGGCTCACCGGCAGGCCGACCGCGATCAGCTCCGAGACGCTGTAATCCTTGTACGAGATCGACGGCCCGAGGTCGCCGCGCGCGAGGCGCGCGAGATAGATGCCGAACTGCTCGACGACCGGACGGTCGAGATCGTAGACGGCGCGCAGGTTCTCGAGGATCTCGGGCTCGAGCTGCGCATCGGCGTCGAACGGCCCGCCCGGTGCGACGCGCATCAGGAAGAACGACAGCGTCACGATGACCAGCAGGGTCGGCAGCAGCACCGCGGTGCGCGCAGCCAGGAAGCGCAGCATCAGTGTCCCTCCGCCGGCAGTTTCAGTCGCGTGGCGATCGCGAAGGTCATGGCCATCGCCGGCAGCATCGCCACCGCGCCGATCGCGAACGGAACGTTCGGACCGAGCTGGCCGAACAGGGTTCCCGAGAAGGCCGCGCCGATGAAGCGGGCGAGGCTCGAGCTCGACTGGTAGAGACCCATGACGGCGCCGCGCACCGCCGCCGGCGCGCGCAGCGACACCAGGGTCTGCAGGCTGGTGCCGAACAGCGCCGTGCCGACGGCGTTGATGGCGATCGCCACGAGCACCAGCGCGAGGCCCGGTGCGAGCACGAGGCCGAGCCACGACAGCCCGTAGCAGGCGACACCGATGCGCAGCGTCGCCATTTCGCCGAACCGCGTCGCGAGCCGCCCGGTGATCGTGAACTGCACCACCGCGATCATCAGGCCGTTGACCGTGAAGACCAGGCCGATGGTGTGGGCATCGAAGGCCAGCCGGTCGTGCAGCCAGAGCGACAGCAGGGATTCGCGCATCGCCGCGAAGGCCAGCACCAGCAGCGCCAGCGTGACCATGAATGCGAGCGCGCGGTCGCGCAGCAGTTGCCGCCGGCCGGGCGGCCGCACTCGGGCCGCGGTGCCCGCGGCGGCGCGCTGCGGGGCGTGCGACTCGGGCAGGAACAGCACGATGCCGAGCAGCGCCAGCATCGAGAACAGCGCCGCGGCGATCGCCGGGCGCACGAGGTCGGCCTGCTCGGGGCTCACGCCACCGGCGAGCACGCCGCCGATCGCCGGTCCCAGCGCGAAGCCGAGCGCGAACGCGGCGGAGAGCTTCGCGAGCGAGGCAGCACGGCGGTCGGGTGGCGTGACGTCGGTGATGTAGGCGTAGGCGGCGGCGAGGTTCGCCGAAGTGATGCCCGACAGCAGGCGCGACACGATCAGCAGCAGCAGGCTGTCGGAGACGATCAGCAGCGCATAGGCGAGCGCGTGGCCGGCCATGCTGATCGCCAGCACCGGGCGGCGGCCGTGGCGATCGCTGAGGCGGCCGAGGATCGGCGCACCGACGAACTGCATGAGCGAATGCAGCGCGATCACCAGCGTCACGGCCTCGGCCGGCAGGCCGAGGCGCACGGCATAGAACGGGATCAGCGGGATCAGGACGCCGAAACCGAGCAGGTCGACGAAGACGATCAGCAGCAGTACGAAGACCCGCCGACGCGCATCTTCGGGGCGGAGGACGGCGGCGCCGGGCGAGGCGTTGGCGGGATCCGGCGGCGGCATCGGGCGCGAGGAGGGCGGCGGGCGCTCAGGGCAGGGCGCGGCTCAGCCACGCATGGTGGGTGTAGTGGTCGGCCCGGTAATAGGCGAGCAGGCGCTCGACCCGCCGGTGGCTGTCGTCGACGACGATCAGCCGCACCGTGACCAGCGGCGCTCCGACGTCGGTGTCGAGAAAGCGCGCCAGCCGCGCGTCCGCCAGCGTCGCACCGATGAACTGGTCGGCGCCGGCGATGCCGATGCCCTTGCGCTCGAGCAGGGTCAGCATGGGGTGGCGGTTGAGCTCGCGCGGATCGAAGCGGATGCTGAGATCCTTCGGCACGTAGGTGACGACGTAGCCGATCGGCAGCTCGCCGAGCAGCCGCACGTGCGAGGCCGCGATCACGGTGGCGCCGGCCGGCAGGCCGAGGTCCTTGCAGGTGTCGTCGTCGGCGACGATCTCCTCGACCGCGGCGTCGCGCACGCGCGTGCTCGAGCCGAGGCGCTTCACCTTGCGCAGCAGCTGCTCGATGTCGCCCTTGACCGGCGCATTCGCGAGATCGGTCGCGACGAAGGTGCCGCGGCCCTGCTGGCGCAGCACCAGCCGCTCGTCGACCAGCAGGTCGATCGCCTGACGGGTCGTGATCCGCGACACGCCGAACATCGCCGAGATCTCGTTCTCCGCGGGCAGCCTCGCCCCGGGCGCATACAGGCCCTCGTAGATCCACTC
>JADLDF010000464.1 GCA_020846815.1 Gammaproteobacteria bacterium
AGGCTTCAGCGGCGCCGACGTCTCGCGCGAAGGCGTGCAGCGCGACCTGCTGCCGCTGGTCGAAGGCTCGACCGTGAGCACCAAGCACGGCCCGGTCAAGACCGACCACGTGCTGTTCATCGCTTCGGGCGCATTCCACGTCGCCAAGCCCTCGGACCTGATCCCCGAGCTGCAGGGCCGCTTCCCGATCCGCGTCGAGCTCGCGCCGCTGAAGGTCGAGGAGTTCGTGCGCATCCTGACCGAGCCCGACGCGGCGCTGACCACGCAGTATGCCGCACTGCTCGCGACCGAGGGCGTGACGGTCGAGTTCACCAGGGACGGCATCCGCAAGCTCGCCGAGATCGCCTGGCACGTGAACGAGCGCACCGAGAACATCGGCGCACGGCGCCTGCACACCGTCATGGAGCGCCTGCTCGAATCGGTGTCGTTCGACGCCAGCGAGCGCCAGGGCACGACCATCACGATCGACGCCGCCTACGTCGAGCAGAGCCTCGGCGCGCTGGCGCAGGACGAGGACGTCAGCCGGTTCATCCTTTGAGGAGGAGTCGGATTTGAAATCCGGCCCGTATGAGCGCTCGGAGACGCCGAAAGAAGCCGGTGCTCCTGGTGCTCGACAGTCTGCCGACCCACAAGCGCGCAGTCGTGCGCGAGTACGTCGACTCGCCTGACGGTCGGTTGAGCCTGCATTTCCTGCCGGGCTATGCGCCCGATCTGAACCCGGACGAACTGTTCTGGAGCCACGCCAAACGCACCGGCACTGCGTACCGACCGCTGCAGAAAGGCGAGCAACTGTGCGATCGCGCCGATACGCAGCTCGCCGCCGTTCGCGACGATCGAAAGCTGGTGCGCTCATTCTTCGATGCACCTTCTGTTGCCCATATTCTCGACTGCTGAGTAGAAGGTGGATACCGGCGACCCCAAGTCCTCCCGAGTACGCCGCGTGTGGCCCATTTCCTCATGATTCGTGCTGCCGTGTATTCGCTCTCCTCCAGCTCGCTCGGCGGCAACTCAGACTCACTGCAATCTCTGATCTAGGACTCACATCCCACGTCCCATGGTGGTCAGCTGCTTCCCTGCGCCACGATCCACGGCGCCGGCTCCCAGAACGCATCGCCGGTGCGACGCTGCATCTCCGAGAGCTGCGCCGCGAGACGCTGCCATCCCCGGGTCGCGGCGAAGTGCATCGGTCCGCCGCGCGTTCGGGGAAATCCATAGCCGTGACACCAGATGACATCGACGTCCGCCGCGCAGCGGGCGATCCCGAGACCGATCAGGCGGGCGCCCTCGTTCACCAGGGCGAGCACGCAGCGCTCGACGATCTCTTGGTCATCGATCGATCGGCGGACGATGCCGAGACGCGTAGCTTCGTCACGGATCAGCGCCTCGACTTCCCTGTCGGGAACCCGTCGACCCTCGACATATCGATAGAAGCCGCGACCGCTCTTGCGCCCGAGCCAGCCGCGCTCCACGAGCGCCTCGGAAACGCGGAAGTAACGCGGGTCTCGTGGTCGGTCGCGCCACTGCCGACGCGCACTGACGCCGACGTCGAGCCCCGAGAGATCGCCGACGGCATTGGGTCCCATTGCCATGCCGAAAGCTTCCATCGCCAGATCCACCTGCGTCGGGGTAGCACCCTCGAGCATCAGCAACTCGCGCTCACGCCCATAGGCATAGAGCATCCGATTGCCGACGAAGCCGAAGGCATTGCCGACCTCGACGCCGATCTTGCCGAGCCGGCCCGTGACGTCGGCGACGGTCGCGAGCGCCGCGGCGCTGCTGCGGGCGCCACGCACGATTTCGACCAGACGCATGACATTCGCCGGGCTGAAGAAGTGCATGCCGACGACGTCCGCCGGACGGCCACTGGCGGCGCCGATCACATCGATGTCGAGCGTGGACGTATTGGTCGCGAGGACGGCATCGACGCGGGCGATGCAGCCGAGCTCGCCGAACACTGCCTGCTTGACCGGGAGGCTCTCGAAGACCGCTTCGATGACGAGCTCGCAGGCTGCGAGCGCCTCCAGTGATTCGGCCGCGCGCAGGCTCTCCCTGCCGCGCATCGCCGCGGAGCGTTCGAGCCGGCCCTTGGCAACGGCCGCATCCAGCGCGGCCTGCGCTTCGTCCGCAGCTTTGGTCGCGGCACCCGGTTTCGAATCCACGAGGACCGTGGCGAAACCAGCACCTGCGAGGGCAATGGCGATTCCCCTCCCCATCGTGCCGGCACCCACCACTCCGACCGTGTGCACCGGCCGTGGCGGCGAGCCGAAATCCCGAAGGCCCTGCTCGCCCAGGGTCATGGGCGCTCGAGCAGCAAGGCAATGCCTTGACCGACGCCGATGCACATCGTGCAGAGCGCGCGGCGGGCGTCACCACCTTGCAGCTGGAAGGCCGCGGTCGTCACGAGCCGCGCCCCGCTCATGCCGAGCGGATGGCCGAGGGCAATGGCGCCACCGAGCCGGTTCACGTGCGCGGCCGCGTCGGGCAGGCCCAGCCGGCGCAGCACCGCCAGCGCCTGAGCTGCAAACGCCTCGTTCAGCTCGACGAGATCGATATCGCCGAGCTTCAGGCCGAGGCGTGCCAGAAGCTTCAGAGTCGCCGGCACCGGTCCGAGACCCATCGGACGGGGCTCGACCCCCGCCGACGCAGCGCCCACCACCCGAGCCAGGGGAAAGCGGGGTCGGTTCCGTAACGAACCCGGCTGGCGAGCTCGGCCGCGAAGGCCTCACGGGGCGCCGGGCGCAGCGCAGCGTCCAAAGCTTCGCCGATACGGGAAGCCAGCGAACCGGCACCGGCCCGGTCGGCAGCCGCGTGCAAGGCGAGCTCCTGGCGGGCCGGCGCAGCCAGATCTTGCTCGACGACCCTCCCGAGGCGAGCCCAATGCTCGATCTGGCTCGCGACCGAACGATTTTCCAGGTCGGCGGCGACTCGGGCTTCTTCGACCAGGGCATCCGAGAGTTTCACGGCGTGGGGCATGCGAACACCTCTATACGGATGACCCTCTCACCCTGAGTTGCAAAACGCAACCTCCAAAATGCCGTATTCGTTCAATTTGGCCCCTGTCTCGGAGGAGGGCGCGCCCCGCACTCGGCGCCACGCCTCGTCGAGGTCGTTCCAGACCTGCTGGTCGACGATTCGAGCGCGGCAACGTCTCGGTTTCATTGCTCCCGGAACGGATTGACCACCTTCACTCCGTCGTAGTCTGCCCCGGCC
>JADLDF010000465.1 GCA_020846815.1 Gammaproteobacteria bacterium
GAGCTCGCGGTACTGGGCGAGCGCGAGACGGATGCCGCCGCCGAGCTTCTTGATGATGTCGGTCTGCGCGGCGCCGCCGACGCGCGACACCGAGATGCCGGCGTTCATGGCCGGACGGATGCCGGCGTTGAAGAGGTCGGTCTCGAGGAAGATCTGGCCGTCGGTGATCGAGATGACGTTGGTCGGCACGAACGCGGTCACGTCGCCGGCCTGGGTCTCGATGATCGGCAGACCCGTGAGCGAGCCGGTCTTGCCCTTGACGCGGCCCTGCGTGGCCTGCTCGACGTATTCCTCGTTGACGCGCGCGCTGCGCTCCAGCAGGCGGCTGTGGAGATAGAACACGTCGCCGGGGAAGGCCTCGCGGCCCGGCGGGCGGCGCAGCAGCAGCGAGATCTGCCGGTAGGCCACGGCCTGCTTGGACAGGTCGTCGTAGATGATCAGCGCATCCTCGCCGTTGTCCATGAAGTACTCGCCCATGGTCACGCCGGAGTACGCGGACAGATACTGCAGCGCGGCGGGCGTCGAGGCCGAGGCGGCGACGATGATGGTGTGGCCCATCGCGTCGTGCTCCTCGAGCTTGCGCACCACGTTGGCGATCGACGACTGCTTCTGGCCGATCGCGACGTAGATGCCCTTAACGCCCGAGCGCTTCTGGTTGATGATCGTGTCGACGGCCAGCGCGGTCGTGCCGGTCTGGCGGTCGCCGATGATCAGCTCGCGCTGGCCGCGGCCGACCGGCACCATCGAGTCGATGGCCTTGTAGCCGGTCTGCACCGGCTGGCTCACCGACTTGCGGTAGATCACGCCGGGCGCGACGCGTTCGATCGGCATCATCTTCTCGGCCTTGACCGGGCCCTTGCCGTCGATCGGGGTACCCAGTGCATCGACGACGCGGCCGAGCAGCGCCGGACCCACCGGCACCTCGAGGATGCGGCCCGTGGTCTTGACGGTCTGGCCTTCCGCCAGCGACTTGTAGTCGCCCAGCACGACCGCGCCGACCGAGTCCTGCTCGAGGTTCAGCGCGAGGCCGAAGACGTTGCCCGGGAACTCGATCATCTCGCCGTAGCGCACGTCGGCCAGGCCATGGATGCGGCAGATGCCGTCCGTGACCGAGACGATCGTGCCGACGTTGCGCGCCTCGGCAGCCGACTGGAACTTGTCGATGCGCTGCTTGATGAGGTCGCTGATCTCGGATGCCTTGATGGACATGATGTGATCCTGACGTTCGATTCGGTTGCGGGACGGCGCTCGTTCAGGCGCCGGCCATGAGGTTGCCCAGTCGTTCGATGCGTCCGCGCAGCGAGCCGTCGACGACGAAGTCGCCCGCGCGCACGACCGCCCCGCCGACCAGCGCGGGATCGACCTCGGCATGCAGGCGGATGCTGCGGCCGAGGCGCTTCTGCAACGCGGCCACGAGCTTCGCCGACTGCTCGCTGGTCAGCGGCAGTGCCGAGGTCACCGTCACGTCGGCGGTGTTCTCGACGTCGGCGCGCAGCGCGGCGAACTGCGCCGAGATCTCGGGCAGCAGCGCCAGGCGGCCGTTGTCGGCGAGCAGCTGCAGGAAGTTGCGCAGCTTCTCGTCCTGGCCGGCACCCGCGACCTCGGCCAGCAGGCCGACGAGATCGGCCTTGGGCACGTGCGGGTTGCCGAGCAGCGAGGCGACGCGCGGATCGGCGATCGCCAGGCCCGCGGCCTGCAGCACGTCGCCCCAGCGCGGGAGCTGCCCTGCGCCGTGGGCCGACTCGAAGGCGGCCTGCGCGTAGGGGCGGGCGATGGTTGCGTGCTCAGCCACGGCCGATCTCGCTGGCGAGCTGGTCGAGCAGCTTCTCGTGGGTGCGCGGGTCGATCTCGCGCTCGAGCAGCCGCGAGGCGCCGGCGACGACCAGCCGGCCGTATTCGCGGCGCAGCTCCTCGCGGGCCCGGCCCGTCTCGGTCGCGGCTTCGTCGCGTGCGGACTGGACGATGCGGGCGCCCTCGGCCTGCGCATCCTGCTTGGCGGCCTCGATGGCCTCGCTGGAACGGCGGGCGGCGAGATCCTCTATCTGCTTCGCGCGCTCGCGCGCCTCGCGGATGATCGCATCGGCACGGTGGGTCGCGTCGGCGAGATCCTTCTGGCCCTTGTCGGCGGCCGCGAGGCCGTCGGCGATCTTCTTGGCACGCTCCGCCAGCGTCTGCGAGACGATGGGCGTCACGAACTTCGAGATGAACCAGAGGAGGATCAGGAAGACGATGATCTGCCCGATGAAGGTGGCGTTGATCGTCATGGCCTATGTCTCACTGCGAAAACCTGCACGCTGCGCAATGCACTCACTGCACGGCGCGCTCGACCCGGGGGCACGGCACGGAGCGGCGCGGTGCGGCTCGGTACCGCTGCTCCACCCTGCCCCCACGTGGAAGCGCGCTCTCAGCCGGCGCTGATCGGGGCGAGCAGCGGGTTCGCGAACGCGAACAGCATCGCGAGGCCGACGCCGATCAGGAACGCCGCGTCGATGAGGCCGGCGAGCAGGAACATGCGGCCTTGCAGCATCGGGGTCAGCTCGGGCTGGCGGGCAGCCGACTCGAGGAACTTCGAGCCCATGATGCCGATGCCGATGCACGCGCCGATGGCGCCCAGGCCGATGATGATGCCGATGCCGAGGGCGGTATAGGCCTGGACGGTTGCGATCGCTTCCATTTTCAAAGACTCCTGGTCAGGTCGAGGTCAAAGCGTGTTGGACGGGAAAGCAGGTGGTCAGCCGGCGGGTCGGCCCTCTCAGTGATGCTCTTCGGCCATCGCGATGTAGACGATGGGCAGCACCATGAAGATGTAGGCCTGCAGCAGGATGATCAAGATGTGGAAAATCGCCCAGGCCGTGCCGAAGAGGACCTGGCCGAGGAACAGCGAGAAGCCGGCGATCGACACGGCGAACGCCATGCCGAGCAGAGCGATCAGCATGAACAGCAGCTCGCCGGCATACATGTTGCCGAACAACCGCATCGACAGCGATATCGGCTTGGCCAGCAGCTCGACGATGTTCAGCAGCAGGTTCGGGATCCACAGCAGCGGGTTCGAGCCGAAGGGCGCCGCGATCCACTCGTGGGCGTAGCCGCCGACGCCCTTGGCGCGGATCGCGAAGCCGACGATCAAGGCGAGCACGACGATCGCCATCGCGATGGTGCCGTTGAGGTCGGCGGTCGGCAGCACGCGCCAGTATTCGGCGCCGAACAGGCCCGCGACCGTGCCCGGGAGGTCGAGCGGCAGCAAGTCCATGGCGTTCATCGCGACGACCCAGGTGAACAGCGACAGGGCGAGCGCGACCAGGAAGGCACGGTTGCCGTGGTAGATGTCGGCGACCTGGCCGTCGATGAAGTCGTAGACCAGCTCGACGAAATTGCCGAGCCCGGTAGGCGCCTTGCCGCTACGGCCCGAGACCGCGATCCTGCGCGCACCGGCATACAGCAGCCAGGCGGTCAGCGCCGCGAGCAGCGCCGACATGAACAGCGTGTCGACGTGCCAGGTCCAGAAGCCTTCGCCGACCTTGTGGTGGGTGAGGTGGTGGACGATGTAGCTGGTGGGCGATTCGCCGTGTCCGTGCTCGCTGGCCATCTGCGTCGCTGTCTCTCGAATTCCGTTGCTACGTATCCAGTCCGGCCCGGCGTCCTCGGTCGCCGCGGGCCGCCGTCACCCGCGGTGCGCCGCGCCGCGGCCCGAGCCGCATCGCGCCGCTCATTCAGTCAGTCCCGCGCGCCCAGTCAGTCCCGCGCATCGTCCGCCTGCCGCGGCCTCGAGCGCGGCGGCAGCTTCGGAGCCGCGATCGCCGGCAGCGCCCAGAACACGACCAGCGTCGCGACGTAGCCGACGATCACCGCCGGCCAGACCGCGTCGCCGCGGCGCGCGACCGCGACGAACAGCAGCACCGTCAGCGCCACCTTCACGA